>CAXNDY010000151.1:0-4263 GCA_964201095.1 Saccharofermentanales bacterium | reverse complement strand
GTCGGCCTGTTCTCCGGATTCATCGGAGGCAAGACCGACATGGTGCTGATGTTCATCGCGGACGTCATCCTGACGGTGCCCAGTTTCCCGGTCACGCTGGTTCTGGCCACGATGATCCGCGTCAAGGACCCCGTCTCCTTCGGACTCATCCTCAGCATCTGGTCCTGGGCGGGGCTCGCCAAGGCCATCCGGACGCAGGTCCTGTCCGTGAAGCATCAGGACTTCGTCGAGTCGTCCCGCCTGATGGGCATCTCCACCATCAACATCGTCCAGCATGACATCCTGCCGAACGTCCTGTCCTTCCTCGCGGTCAATTTCGTCGGCATCATGAAGGGTTCCATTCTCGCCAGCGTCGGTCTCATGTACCTCGGGCTGGTCGAGTTCCAGGGCAACCATTGGGCCATCATGATCACGTTCGCCCTGACGCGCACCGGCATGGTGCTGGGAAATGTCGCCGGGATCATCTACTTCCTGGCTCCGACCGTAGGTCTGCTCATGTTCCAGTTCGGCTGCCTCATGCTGTCCAACGGACTCGACGAGGCCTTCAACCCGCGGTTGCGCGGGTAGAGGCAAGGAGGGGATATGTCCCGGATCATCGACATCACGGATCTCTCGGTCGAGTTCGACCTGACCCGCGGCAACGACCGGCGCGTCCTTCGCGCGGTCGAGTCCGTCACGCTGGGCATCGAACGCGGCGAGATCCTCGGCATCATCGGCGAAAGCGGCAGCGGGAAGACCACGCTCGCCTCCGCCGTCCTGAACCTGGTGCAGCGCCCCGGCAAGGTCACGGGAGGATCCATCGTCTACCTCGGACGGGATGCCCTCGAAAAGCCGGTGGACCTCCGAACGCTGTCTTCGCAGGCTCTGGACGCGTATCGCTGGACCCGGATCTCCTGCGTGTTCCAGGCCGCCCAGAATGCGCTCAACCCGATCCTGAAACTCAAGGATGTCTTCCTCGAGACCGTGCTGGCCCACGAACCCAAACGACACAAGGACGAGATCATCGCGCATGCGAAGATGCTTCTGGACAGCGTGAGGCTGAACGACTACGTCCTGGAATACTACCCCTACCAGCTCAGCGGCGGCATGAAGCAGCGCGTGCTCATCGCCCTGTCCCTGCTCCTCGAGCCCGACATCATCATCCTGGACGAGCCCACGACGGCGCTCGACGTCATCACCCAGAAGTACATCATGACCATCCTCAAGGAAATCCACGATGCCAAGGGCGTGACCATGGTGTTCCTCACCCACGACATCGCCATCATCGGAAGTCTCGTGGACCGCATGGCCGTGATGTACGCGGGCCGCATCGTCGAGATCGGCAGCAAGACGGATCTGTTCCAGCATCCGAAGCACCCGTACACCTTCGGACTCCTGCATGCGATTCCCACGCTCACCGACGACCTCTCCAACCGGCGCGCCATTCCCGGGATGCCCCCCGACCTCCTGAAGCTTCCGCCCGGCTGCTCCTTCCGGACCCGGTGCTTCCTGGCCGAGTCGGGCGCATGCACCGGAGAAGCGCACGAATGCTCCCGCATGGTGGACTACGGCAACGGCCAGATGGCACGATGCGAACATGGCGGGGAGGTCAGGGAGTCATGAAACTGATTGAAATGAAGAGTGTCGACAAACTGTTCCCCGGACCGAAGAAATCGTTCATCAAGGTGCTCGACAAGGTCGATTTCCATGTGGAACCCGGCGAGATCGTCTCCGTCGTCGGGGAGAGCGGATGCGGCAAGACGACCCTGGGCAAGCTCATCACGGACATCTACAAACCGTCCGCGGGGCAGATCCTCTTCGAAGGCACGGACCTCAGGACACTGGCCAAGGACCGGAAAGCATACTTCAAGTACCGTCTGGCCGTCCAGATGATCCACCAGGACTCCTACGCGGCCCTCAACCCCAACAAGACGATTCTCCATTCCATGTCGGCGCCGCTGCTGCAGCACAAACTCGTCAAGGACAGCCATGAACTCGTGTCCACGCTGGAAGACATCCTCGGCGAAGTCGGTCTCAACCCCCCCTGGCAGTTCCTCGACAAATACCCGCACCAGCTGAGCGGCGGTCAGCGCCAGCGCATCCTGCTCGCGAGGGCGCTTCTTCTCCGACCGAAGCTCATCGTCGCCGACGAACCGGTGTCGATGGTCGACGTCTCCCTCCGGATCTCCCTCCTCGACCTGATGAACCGGGTCAAGAACAAGTACGGCATCTCGTTCGTCTACATCACGCACGACCTCGCGACCGCCCGTTATATCTCGCAGAACGGGCGCATCGCCATCATGTACCTCGGCGAGATCGTCGAGGAGAATTACATCGAGGAAGCGCTGAAGAACCCGAAGCATCCGTATTTCCACGCACTGCTCGCTTCCGCTCCGAACCCATACAAGTCCATTGCCATGAAGGACCTGCCGCTGAAGAGCATCGAGGTGCCCAGCCTGCTCGCCCTTCCGTCCGGCTGCCGCTTCCACACGCGCTGCCCTCATTCCCGCGAGTTGTGCGAAAAGGAAGCGCCGCTGCTTCGCTCCTGCGGAACCGGGCGCGTCGCGTGCCACTTCGCCGAAGACATCCACTACGCCGGATAGAGAGAGGTTCTGACAGATGATTGGAACCGAAGACGAAGTCCGGCGGCCCTCGCCGGAATCGCTGGGCGTCCCGTCGCAAGCCGTGCTGGGCTTCCTCGACCGACTCGCGGGTGACGGCCAGGAACACCACGCCTTCACGCTCCTCCGTCACGGCGCGACCGTGTGCGAAGGCGCGTGGGCGCCCTATCGGCTGGGTGACGCGCACCGGATGTTCTCGGTGTCCAAGAGCGTGACTTCCCTGGCCATCGGGTTCCTGCTCCAGGAAGGACGACTGTCGCTCGACGACCGCGCCGTCGACCTGCTTCCGGAAAGCGTCGCCACCTGCCGCGACCCGCTGCTAGCGGCCCTGACGGTCCGACAGATCCTCACGATGACCACGGGGCAGGAAGTCGACCCCATCTTCACGTTGGGAGAAGACGGACACACCTGGGCCGAGGGATTCTTCCGAACGAGCTGCGTCGAGGCACCGGGGAGGACGTTCCGGTACAACAGCACGGCCACCTACGTCCTTTCCGCCATCGTCCAGAAACGATCGGGGCAGCGCTTGACGGACTATCTCCAGGAACGGCTCTTCGGTCCCCTCGGTTTCGGTCCGGTCGACTCCGACCTCTCCCCCGAGGGCATCTGTGCCGGCGGCTGGGGCCTGTTCCTTCGCGTCGGCGAAGCGGCGCGCATCGGCCACCTTCTCCTCCGCAAAGGCGTTCATGAAGGCGCAAGACTTCTGTCCGAGACCTACCTCGACGCGGCGACCTCCTGGAAGGTGGACGTGAACATCCCACCCCTAGCGTCCCAGCCCGGCTATGGCTACCAGTTCTGGTTGAGTCCGGACGGCGCGTATCGTGCGGAGGGAGCCTTCGGCCAGCTGATCGTCGTGATGCCCGATCGCGATGCCGTTCTGGCAGGAACGAACGGTTTCCACGACGTCCCTCGCTATCTCGAAGCCCTGTGGGAGCTGCGCGCGAAGATGGAGTCCGGACCGCTGCCCGAGGACCCCGAAGCCCGGGGAGAACTGGCCGCACGGCTGGATGGACTCCGGTACGCGATCAGAGAGGGGAGTCCCGCCTCCGCGATGGAGTCCCTGGTGTCTGGAAACCGGTACCGCCTTTCAAAGAACGGTTTCGGATACGATTCGCTGCGCCTCTCGTTCGCTCCGAGCGGATGCACGATGATTCTCGAGAGCGACCGCGGGATCTTCCAGGCTTCGGCCGGACGCGACGGCGAATATGCGCCGACGCGGGAAGGGTGGCAGGAGGTCCTGCTCCCCTCGCTGGCCTTCGGCGCCCGCCCTTCTCCGACATATCGCCCTCCTGCGGTCTTCGCGGCGGCGCGCTGGCGTCAGGAGGACTGCTTCCGGTTCAGTCTGCGGTTCTCGGACTCCCCCACACGCGAGGATTGGTCGCTGACCTTCCATGACGAGGGTCGACGATGCACCGTGGTCCAAGCACCCAGCGCCGTCATGGAATTCGCCGCACGTCCCCCGCTCGAGGGGGTTGCAGAAGAATAGTCCCGAGGAGGAATCCGGATGGAGAGAATCGACCTACTGGAACTGCAGCGGCGGTTCGACGCCATGTTCGAGTCGATGGGGGCCTGCAGGGCCGTCGATGGGTACCGTTACAGGATCTGTGAGGACGGCGAGGACGACGGCGACTACGCGAAGCCCGGATTCGACGACAGCGGGTGG
>CAXNDY010000150.1:0-4269 GCA_964201095.1 Saccharofermentanales bacterium | reverse complement strand
CGAACCTCGATGGGGGGACCTCGGCGACGATGAACTTCCTGGGAAGAACCGTCAACTCCCCCTGCGACATCCTCGGGGAAAGGACCATCGCCTCCGCGGTGCTCTTCAAATGAGGAAAGGCGATTCTCCCGATCCAGCCGACCGCCAGCTCCGCATCCGGGAACTGACCCGGTATACCCTCATCTACGCCGCCGCGACGCTGGTTCTCCTCACCTTCGTCGCCGGGTACTTCAACTTCCTCTATGCCGCGGGAGGACCGCATCCCCCCGGCACTCCGACGCCCGATCGCGCGACGTCCACGCCGACGCCCTCCCCGACCCCGACGCCCACTCCGCCCTGGACGCGCACCTTCGCGCTGGCGGACCTGCCCGCGTCCCCGGAGGTCCTCTTCTTCACGGAGGACGGCACGCGCTGCTTCGCCCTGAAGGACGGGACCGTCACCGTCCACGATACGCTGACCCTCAAGGTGGTCGACACGATCACGGCCACCGATCCGATCCAGAAGTGCTACCTGATGGTCGACCAGGACATCCTCGTCTACTTCTACATCGAATCGTCGACCCACGCCCTGAAGATCTGCACCTACAACCTCGGCACGACCGTGCATTACGTCCGCAGGACCGTCCCGTTTCCCGCAGGCACTTCGGTACGACTCGTCGACTACTGCAAGGGGATGTCCTTCGTCGTCTACGAGACGTCGACGACCACCGGCTCGTCGACGACCTGGAATCTCGGCTGGCTGTACGCCTCCTCCCACATCAAGACGACCGAGATCCACAACGCGATGGTCCGGATGCTCTCGACCAATCTGATCTACCACATCTACAGCGAGACCCCCGAGCACATGCTCTATTACGGGACCAAACCCATCGCCGCGCTCAAGAACGAGAAGCTCCAGCTGATCGGCATCGATGCGATGGACAACGTCTATGCGTTGTCCCTGGAGGACGGCATCACCGTCACCGTCCTCAAGGACGGTCTGTCGACCGGCACGTTCCAGCTCCCCTCCGCGGACCACAAGGCGTTCTTCACCGACAAGAGCACCGTCTATGCCGCCTACGACGGGTATGTCCTCGACCTGGTGGCGAAGACGACGAACCGGCTCGACATCCCCACCGGCCTGACCTATGTCGCGGTCAGCGGCCATGAGCTCTACTTCAGGGACGCCGCGGGCACGTTCTTCGTCTTCGACATGCCGTTCCAGTAGCCGAAGGCGTCGCTTGGATACCGTACTTTCGAACCACCAGTCCCAATCCCAGCATCTGGCGCTGTCCCCGCAGATGCTCCAGTCCATCCACATCCTCAACCTCGACATCCTGGAACTCCACGAGTACATCGCCGCGGAGGTCGAGAAGAATCCGGTCTTCGCTTTCCCGCGCGACTGGGAGCCGCGTTCGTGCGGCGCGGGACTGATCGAGGACGTCACCCGCGCGACGGGACCGACGCTGCGGGACGAACTCCGCTTCCAGCTTCACGTGTCCGACGTGACCTGCGAGGAGAACCGCATCGGTGAATTCGTCATCGACTGCATCGATGAGCGCGGCTACCTGGCCGAAAGCGTCGAGACGATCTCGGAACTGCTGAAGGCGTCCCACCGGGACGTGGAGCGGGTGGTGGACCGCATCCGCACGTTCGAGCCGGCCGGGGTCGGAGCCTCCAGCCTGACGGAATGCCTCGGTCTCCAGCTGCGGGCCCTCGGGAAGGACACGCCGTGCGTCCTGGCGCTTCTGGGCCGGAGTCTCCAGGACCTGGCCCGCAGTCGCTTCGAGGAGATCGCGAAGAAGACCGGATTCCCCCTGGAGGAGATCCGCGAGGCACATCGCCTCATCCAGTCCCTCGACCTCTATCCGGGACGCAACTACGACGCGGAACCGGTCCGGACGGTCGTCCCTGAGATCGCGTATTCCGTGGAGAATGGCCTCCTGACCACGCGACTGTGCAACGAACTCCCTCCCCTCGAAGTCGACGAGCACTACGGGGAGGAGATCGCAGACGACGAGGAGGCGCGACGCTACATCCGTCATGCCGTCGCACGGGCCCATTCGCTCCTCCATTGCATCGGCCAGCGCGACGCCACGCTGATCCGGGTCGCGGAGCGCATCGCGGACCTGCAGCGCTCGTTCTTCCTGGCCGGATCGGCCCCCGTTCCTCTCACCCTGAAGGAAGTCGCCGAGGCGCTCGATCTGAACGTGTCGACCGTCAGCCGCTCGATCGGCAACCGCTATTTCGAATTCGACCGCAGGGTCCATCCCTTCAAGGAACTGTTCCCTTCCCGGCTCCGCACCGGGCAATCGGACGCCATGATCCGGGCGCGGATCCGCCGCCTCATCGACTGCGAGGACAAGGCTGCGCCGCTCAGCGACCGCGACCTCGTCGACCGCCTGAAATCCATCGGAATCGAGGTCGCGCGGCGCACGGTCGCCAAGTACCGGACCGAAGCGGGCATCGAGACGTCGGGCAATCGGCGTAACCGGTCGCCGGACGGTCAGTCCGCCTCCGGGTCGTAGCCGAACGCAGCCGTTTCCATGGCGTCGATGGCCTCGATGGGGATCGGGACCGCGAACTCCCGCGTGAAGGAGCGGATCAGGTCGTAGTAGAGTCGCATGCCTTCGTTGGAGTTGAACATCATCGTGATGCCCTGCCCGTTCGTGAGGAAGTAGGCCAGGCTGATGAACCCGTTGATGCAGCCGGTGTGCCCGAAGACCGCTACCTCGGGGTCGGCGGTCGGCAGGATGTAGAACCCGAGGCCGTTCTCCGAATGCTCCTGCAGCGTCAGCATCTCCTGCAGCGTCCCTCGGCGCAGGGTCGGGTCGTCGTCGTTCTTCAGGATGGACAGGAGATGGAGCCCGAATTTCGCCAGGTCCGTGGCCGTGGTCCACAGCCCGCTCTCGGACAGGCCGACTCGGATGGTGTGCCCGCCCGGCACGGGAAAGTACTCCTCGAATCTCCGTCCCCCTCGGGTCGGGTTGTAGCCGATGGGTGGCTTCTGGTCGTAGAAAGCCGCGAAGCCGGGCTCGTTCGTCTGGCGGAACGTGCTGTCGGTCATGCCGAAGGGGCACAGGACCCACTCGTCCATGACCGCGGCGAAGTCGTCCGTCCCGAGGACATCCAGGACGACCTGCTGGCCGATCATGAATCCGCCGCCCGAATAGGCGCCTTCCGGATTCTCGGGCGTCCTCGGGATGTAGGTGTTCTGCGGGCGGACGACCTTCACCCTGGGATTCGGCGCCACGCCGGTTCCCTCGAGCATCTCGAGCAGCGTGGCGACGGGTTCGCCCGGGATGAACCCGACGTCCCCATGCAGGTTCACGCCGGCCAGGTGTCCCAGGATCATGCGCAGGGTGATCCGGTCCGAAAGACCGGGCTCGGCCGTCACACGGAAGTGTTTCAGGTATTCGTTCACGTCGCGGTCCAGGTCGAGGATCCCCTTCTGGGCGAGCTTCACGACCGCCACCGCGAACACGGCCTTGCTGATGGAGGCGGCCTGGAACGGTGTGTGGTCGTCGACCGCGTCGTCTCCGCCCTGCTTCCGGACGCCTCCGGCGCACGCGCCGGCGAGCGCGTGGGCATCGATCACGGCGAACTGGTAGGCCGTCGTGTGGAAATGCTCCGACCGCTCCGGGAGGGTCCGTGTCGCGTGGCTTCCGTCCTTCTTCAGGACCAGCAGGTTGTCCCGCACCCGGTGGATTCTTCGGGTCATCGATTCCATGTCGCGATCCCTTCCTCGTCCAGTCGTGCCCGCAGTTCGCCGTCGGTGAAGACGGTGGAGCGGCCGGCCTCGTATTCCCCATCGATCCAGGTCTTCAGGCGCACGACGACGTCCGACCGCTTGTCGACGCGGTCGTCTCCCTCGAGGCCGTACTGGGTGTTGATCCAATAGGCGATGCCCGCCGCGCCCGAGGTGTCGGAGATGGAGATGCCGGCCTTGCGGCCGAGCAATGCCGATGTATCGAAGATGTTGTAGATCTCCTCGTCCTTCATGAGCCCGTCGGCGTGGATGCCGGCCCGGGTCACGTTGAAGTTGCGCCCGACGAAGGGCGTCATGGGCGGGATCTCGTAGCCCATCTCCGTTTCGAAATACCGCGCGATGTCCGTGATGACCCGCGTCTCCATGCCGCCGTTCTCGCCCCGTAGCGCGGCATACTGGAAGACCATGGCCTCCAGCGGGACGTTGCCGGTGCGCTCGCCGATGCCGAGGAGCGAGCAATTGGCAGCGCAGGCCCCGTAGAGCCAGGCCGTCACGGCATTGGACACCGCGAAGCCGAAGTC
>CAXNDY010000149.1:0-4278 GCA_964201095.1 Saccharofermentanales bacterium | reverse complement strand
CACCGTCCCGCCGATCTTCGTGAAGATCCTCGTCGACCACTTGAAGAAGGTCGGAGCCGAGCCCTATCTCATCGACCAGTCCGTCGACGAAGCGGCGGCGCGCGGCTATACCGAAAGCTACTTCGGATGCCCGATCACGACCTCCTGCTCGGTGACGGAGAAGTACCTCTACCGCAAGGAGATCGGCTTCAAGACCTTCGAATACGCGAACATCGGCGGGAACTTCCACGATGCCGACGCCGTCGTCGTCCTCTCGCACGTCAAGGGCCACGGCGCCTGCGGCTATGGCGGCGCCTGCAAGAACATCGCCATGGGCTGCGTGGACGACCACACGCGCGGCTGCATCCACGGGTTGGAGACCGGACTGACCTGGGACGAGTCGAAGTGCACGCATTGCGAGGATTGCCTCGCGAGTTGCAACCATCACGCCAACAGCTTCGTCGATGGCAAGTACGAGGTCTTCTTCCACAACTGTACGCTGTGCCAGCACTGCGTGAAGGTCTGTCCGACCGGCGCGATCTCCCCGACGGGCTCGAACTACGAGGATTTCCAACAGGGAATGGCGCTTTGCACACGCGCCGCTCTCGAACACCTGCCCAAGGAGAAAGTGTTCTTCGTCAACGTGATGCTGCAGATGACCGCCATGTGCGACTGCTGGGGATTCACGACGCCATCGATCGTCCCCGACATGGGCATCGCGTCCTCCTATGATATCGTCGCGGTCGAACAGGCCTGCCTCGACAGCATCCGCAACGAGGACTTCCTCCCGCAGTCGGTGCCGGTCGGTTTCGAACTCGGCACGGAGGGCCATCTCCTCCAGCGCATCCACGGCAAGGACCCATTCCTGCAGCTCGACAAGCTGGCGGCTCAAGGTCTCGGCTCCCGCACCTACGAGCGGATCCTGGTCCGCTGACGGTGATCGTGTTCGGCATCGACCCGGGGTATGCGCTCACCGGATACGGTGTCGTGGAGTACAGGGGCAATCGCTTCCGCGTGATCGACTACGGCGTCGTCAGCACGAAGCCCGGAGTCCCGATGGACCGCCGCCTGCTGCAGATCGCGGAGGAGCTCGAGGAACTGATCGTCGCCGCGAAGCCCGACGCCGTCGCCATCGAGGAGCTCTTCTTCTCGCGCAACGTCACGACGGCGATCGCAGCGGCCCAGGGACGGGGTGTCGCGATCGTGACAGCCGCCCGCGCCGGTATCCCCGTGTACGAGTACACGCCGATGCAGGTCAAGCAGGCGGTCAGCGGATACGGCAAGGCCGACAAGAAGCAGGTCCAGGAGATGGTCCGGATCCTCCTGGCCCTCGATGCGATCCCGAAGCCGGACGATGCGGCCGACGCCCTCGCGATTGCGATCTGCCACGCCCATGCGGGTACCGGCTGGACGAGCGGAAGGATGGTATGACGGGATGTACGCCTACATCAAGGGACGGATCGCCTACAGACAGCTCGACGCGCTGGTCGTCGAGGCCGGCGGCATCGGGTACCGCATCCAGTCCGCTCCGGGACTGATCGACCGTTTCGGGCGCGACGGCGACGAGGCGACGGTCCATACGCATCTGTACGTCCGCGAGGACGTGATGGCCCTCTATGGTTTCCCATCCCGGGAAGAGCTGTCGATGTTCGAGATGCTGCTCACGGTGTCGGGTATCGGCCCGAAGGTCGCAAGCAACATCCTCGCGGTGGCGTCTCCCAGCCGGGTGGCGATGGCCATCGTGACCGGGGATGCGAAGACGCTGACGCAGGCGTCCGGGCTGGGGAAGAAGGGCGCGGAGAGGCTGATCCTCGAACTCAAGGACAAGCTGAAGGGGGCTTCTGCGTCTTCGACGGAGGGAATGGGCATGGGCGCCGGGGAGATCCCCCCTTCGACCGGCGGACCCGAAGGAGTACGCAAGTCGGAGGCCATGGCGGCCCTCGTCGTACTGGGCTATACCGCCAGCGATGCCGCGCGCGTCGTCGGCCAGGTCCACCAGCCCGGCATGGGGACCGAGGAGATCATCCGTGCGGCGCTGCGGGAAAGGGTGAAGTAGGCGATGGGCGTGGATTTCGAGGATTTCCGCGAGGACGACCGCATCATCGGGATGGAACGGAGGCGCGAGGACTCCGAAGAGGTGGGACTCCGCCCGACGCGCTGGGGGGAGTACTTCGGCCAGACCCGGGTCAAGGACAACCTCCGCGTCTTCATCGAGGCCGCCGCCCAGCGCAAGGAGGCCCTCGACCACGTCCTGCTCTACGGCCCTCCCGGACTCGGCAAGACGACCCTCGCCGGCATCATCGCCGCCGAGCTGGGCGTGAACCTCCGCATCACCTCGGGGCCGGCCATCGAGAAGCCGGGCGACCTGGCCGCGATCCTGACGAACCTGTCCGAGCGGGACGTCCTCTTCATCGACGAGATCCACCGCCTCAACCGCAGCGTCGAGGAGATCCTGTATCCCGCCATGGAGGACTACGCGCTCGACATCATCATCGGCAAGGGGCCGAGCGCCCGCTCGATCCGCCTCGACCTCCCGAAGTTCACCCTCATCGGCGCGACCACCCGTGTCGGGCTCCTCACCGCTCCGCTGCGCGACCGCTTCGGCGTGGTCAACCGCCTGGAGCTCTATGCCCCCGAGGACCTGCGCCTGATCCTGCTGCGCGATGCCGCCATCCTGAAGATCGGCATCGACGAAAGCGGGCTGGCCATGATCTCGACCCGCTCCCGAGGGACCCCCCGCATCGCGATCCGGCTTCTGAAGCGCATGCGCGACTTCGCCCAGGTCCGCGGCACGGGCACCATCGACGCCGAAGTCGTCCGCATCGGCCTTACCGCCCTAGACATCGACGAACGGGGTCTCGACCGCGTCGACCGCCGGATGATGGAGAGCATGGCGACGATGTTCGGCGGCGGTCCCGTGGGTCTCGATACGCTGGCCGCCTGCACCGGCGAGGACCCCGTCACCATCGAGGACGTCTACGAGCCCTTCCTGATGCAGATCGGATTCCTCGCCAAGACGCCCCGGGGAAGGATCCTGACCCGACTCGGCTGGGAGCATCTCGGACTCGCCTGCCCCGAGGACTACGAACGACGGCAGAAGGGCATCGGCAACAACCAGCGGCAGCTTCGCCTCGACCTCGACCCGGAAGAGGGGAGCGAGGACCGAACGTGAAGACCCTTCTCCATGTCTGCTGCGGTCCCTGCGCCGAGTGGCCCATCACCGTCCTGCGCGAAGGCCTCGTCGGCTTCTTCTACAACCCCAACATCCACCCCGCCGAGGAGCATGCCCACCGTCTCGAAAACGCCGAGCGGTTCGCCGCACTCCGGGGACTCCCGCTCGAGGTCGACGTGTCCTACGACGAGGCGCCCTTCCGCGCGCGCATGGCGGACCCATGCGTCCATGGCGACGGCACCGCATCGCCCCGATGCCGCATGTGCTATGCCCTGCGACTGGACGCCGCGGCGCGCAAGGCCGTGGAGCAAGGAGCGGACTCCTTCACGACGTCGCTGCTCGTCAGTCCGTACCAGGACCGCGAGGCCCTTCTGGAGATCGGCAGGGAGGCAGGGAGCCGCCATGGCGTGACCTTCCTCGAGGAGGACTTCCGCGGCGGATACCGGGACGGACAGCGGATGGCGCGGGAAGACGGACTCTATCGTCAGAAGTACTGCGGCTGCATCGCGTCGATCTCCCAGAGCGGACCGGTTCGATAGGCGAACGCCGCGAACCGTGCCGCACGAGGCCATGCCGCATCAGGCGGGCCGTCCTCCCGTCGTCTCCTTCGGCGCCCGCGGCGTCACGAAGAGCGTTCGATACGTGTCGTAGACCACCATGCCGGGTTTGGCGCCCGGAGGTTTCCTTACGTTTCGGACCGGGCAGAAATCGACGGCGGTCTTGGCACCCTCGCCGGCCTCGCCGCGTCGGTCGGCGACGGTCGCACGGCTGAACCACGCGGCGATCGACGCGGCTTCGAGCAGGGTGGCGTCGGGGATGTCGCGGCCTTCCCTGCGTACGATGACGTGGGTGCCGGGAGCCTTCTGCACGTGGAACCAGAGGTCGTTCGAGGAGGCCTTCTTCAGCGTGAGCTGGTCGTTCTGAAGGTTGCTCCGGCCGACCAGGATGTCGAATCCGTCGGATGATACGAAATGGCGCGGGGGAAGGGCCTTGGGTTCCTTGCGGGGCTTGCCGCGGGGGGCGGGTTTCACGGAGGACTCCTTCGGGTCGAGCTGCGCGGTCTCGAGGCGCAGCGCCTGGAGGTCGATGAGGTCGACGGCGTGCAGGACCCCCTGGCGGAGGGTTTC
>CAXNDY010000148.1:0-4282 GCA_964201095.1 Saccharofermentanales bacterium | reverse complement strand
CCCCCCGAGAACATCCTCGCCATGGTCGACGTCTTCCAGAATCAGGCGCGATACCTGTAGTTCGAAGGACCGTCCTCCCCTCTTTGGTTCAGCCGGACAACCGCGTGAACTTACGGTTCGAGTCCGGGAAATCGACGCTCATGGCGAATCCGCAGACGGCGAAGAAGAGCCCCCCGACGAGTACCGCGGGAATCCACGCGTCCAGGCTCAGCACAGGGACCGCCGGGGACGGCACGAGCATGACCAGCGCTCCGCCGAGGAACATCGCGACGGAGAACCACTGATAGATGTGCAACCCGCCCAGGATGCGGGTCTGCGGTTCGCCGCGGTAGGCCTCCTCCATGAAGCGGAGCGCGCCGGACAGCGTCAGATAGAGACCCATGACCAGGGTCAGGGAGACGCCGAGGCTCCAGGTCCAGGCCAGGACGATGCCGATCGCGACATTGCCCAGGGACGAGTAGAGCTGGGTGGGGTAGATCGAGCGGTTGCCGAGCTGGGCCATCCCGCACACCCGGGAGTGCTCGTTGTGCACCACGATCCCCTCCTCGGCGGGGCACGGCGAGCCGTGGCAGCAGCCCTGCACGACGCAGCGCAGGCGTCCGATCGCGCAGGTCCAAGGCGCGGCGAGGGCGAAGGCGGCCACCACGAGCGGGGTCTCGGGCACGAACAGTGACAGCGCCCCGGCCGCGACGAGCACGCCCAGCAGCGCGCCGAAGTACCCGAACGGGCGGCTGAGCTTGTTGGAGGACCCTTCCAGGATCTGGCCGACGACGGCGCCACCGGCCGCGCCCGTCAGCATCAGGAGGGACACCGCCCACGCGAGCGGACGCCCGACAGCCAGGACCACGAGGCAGGAACCGACGGCCCCGCCCAGTCCCGAGAAGACCAGGTGGTTCATGATCCGGACCTTTCCGAAGCGGCGCGACCGCCAGGAGTTCGCCAGCCACTCGGTTCCGCGGAGTACCTGGCGCCAGAGCCAGACGAGTCCCAGAACGCGAGACAGTGGGCGAAGCAGGCGCGAAGGGCCGAGCACCGGATCGGGGGTCGCCCCGAAGCGTCGTTTCAGGTCGAGCCGCTCCAGGCCGACGACCAGGGCGACGCAGCCGAGCGCGACCAGCGGCGTGGCCAGGTACAATCCCGTTGCCGAGCCGGTCCACAGGGATAGGCCGAGGCACAGCACGCAGAAGCCGAGGTAGATCGGGTGGGGCAGGACGGCATAGATCCCGCCCGTGACGAGCTTCTTCGGTGGGAAGGCGTTCATGGGAGGTCCCTCGCCGCGCCTCCAGAGGTCCAGCATGCCCAGAAGCATGACGACCATGCCGGCGCCGGTCGCGACGCCCCCGCCCAGCGGCCAGAGCACCGCGGCGAAGGGAACCGGGACCGTCACGCAGAAGAGCACGAGGAACAGCGGCAGCAGGACGACGAAGAGAAGACCATAGAGGATCTTGTTCAGCTTCATTCCCATCGCACCACCTCGAAGACCGCGACCCCCCGCACTTCGCTTCCGTCCTCCAGAACCAAGGGGCCGGTGCCGATCATCTTGTTCTCGCCGATGTTGCGCATCGACCGCGGGAACAGCCGGGACAAACCGTGGAATCTCCCAAGCAGCGATTTCGCGACGTTCTCGCACCGAAGAGTCCGTTCGGCCTTCAGTACGAGCCTCGTTCCGTCACCGCGCAGGACCGCGTCGTCCGATACCGCGCCGCTCGACGCACCCCGCTCCGTCCACACCCGGCACCCCGCCGGGTCACCCTTCATGTCGATCCAGGTCGCGAACCGCAGGCGGTCGTCGCTGATGAACCGCCCCCAGCGGAGCTCGCGGAACGGCAGCCGCCAGGGGGGGACCGTCATCTCGAGTTCCTCGGCATAACCGAGACCCACCAGCTCCCGACCGTCGACGGTCACTGCGACCTGCGCATTTAGCGTGCGTCCGTGCCAGGTGATCCGCCCGGACTTCCCGTCGTGGACCACGACCGGCCCGGTGTCGACGCCGCCGGTCCACGTCCCCTGGATGCGGAGCGACGGGTGGGACCAGGAGACGAGACCGGGGGAAGCGCTCGTCCGACCGCAGCGGAGGGACTGCCGCTGCACTGTGGGTGATTCCGTACCGTCCTGGAGAATCGAGGCTCCGTAGTGCAGGGGGATGGGGCCGAGGTGCAGCGTCGCCGCGTAACCGACCCACACGATGCCGGAGGCGGTGGCGCAATCGAAGTACCATTTGTCGAGACGGAATCCCAGCATGTCCGTGGACCTCCGGCGAATGCGGTCTCCTGCTCCTTGCCTCCATTGTAGGAGCCTTGCCCGCCCCTTGTCAAAGCCCGACGGAGGCACCTGCGAGCCGTCCGTTTGACCCGTCGGTGTAGTGGGAATAGAATCGAATCAAGCGCACCGGTTGCGCGTGGGGTGACCGAATGATCGTCAGCGCCAGCCGCCGGACCGACATTCCCGCCCATTATGGAGACTGGTTCCACCAGCGCCTGCGCGCCGGATATGTGCTGGTCCGCAATCCCGCGAACCGAAAGCAGGTCAGCCGGGTTCCGCTGGACCGGGAGTCCGTCGACATCTTCGTCTTCTGGACCAAGGACCCACGCCCCTTCTTCCCTGTCCTGGATGAACTGGATGCCAGGGGCTATCCCTACTTCTTCCACTTCACGCTGAACGACTATCCGCGTGCGGTCGAGCCCAACATCGCGACGGTCGCGGAGCGGGTCGCAACGCTCCGGGCGCTTTCGGCGCGGATCGGACCCGAACGGATCGTGTGGCGGTACGACCCGGTTCTCTTCACGCCGGAGATCACCGAAGACGTCCACCTGCGGAGCTTCAAGCACCTCTGCGGGGAACTCGAGGGACAGGTCTCGGGCTGCGCCTTCAAGTTTCTCGACGGCGCCGCACCTTCCCGACGCGAGTTCGTCGGGCAGTTGGCCGAGATCTCCCGGAAGCACGGGATCGAGCTCGAAGGCTGCTGCGGCGAGGACTTCGACGAGTTCGGCGTCAAGCGAATGGTGTGCGTCGACCGCGCGAAGATGGAACGGCTGAGCGGACGCCGCATCACGGTCCGGCGCGACGACTGCGCTCGTTTCGCCGCGTGCCGGTCGGTGCGCACCGTCGACATCGGCGCCTACGACACCTGCCGCAACGGCTGCGTCTATTGCTACGCTGGGGGTTGCCTGAAGGACGTGCCTCGTTTCGACGCGGACTCCGAGCTGCTCGGTCCACCCCTCCGCGGGGACGAGAACATCACGCTCCGGACCTCCTAGAGCACCTTTTCGGCAAGGATTCTAGTCCATCACAGGGACGGCTTCCGCGAGGGTCTCCATCTCGACGGTCCGGATCCGCGTGAGGTTCTTCATCCAGTCGAAGCGGTTGATCTTGACCACCGCGACGGCGCACTTCGTGATCTGGTCGGACCTGAGGCAGGCGAACACGACCCAGGCAGGGGCGTGGAAGACGAACGCGGCCAGCATCGCCGAGGGCAGCACCGTGAGGAAGACGAAGACCGTATCGTTGAGGAACACGAAGCTGGTGTCGCCCCCGGCCTTGACGAGTCCTCCGAGCGCCATCCCCTGATAGCAGGTGCCTACGATGGTGATGGCGAGGACGGTCATGAACTGGAGGCTCACAGCCTGGGTCGCGGCGTTGATGGCGTACAGCGAGAGGAACGGCACGCGCAGGAAGTAGACGATTGCCCCGGTCACGAACCCGATGCCCAGGAAGATCAGCTGGATGGTCTTCGCGTAGAGCTTCATCTTCTCGAATTCGCCGGCGCCGACCGTCTTGCCCGTGAGGATGCCGACGGCGGCCGCGAAGCCCATGAACCAGATGGACACGAGCACGTAGAGCATGCCGGCGATGCTGGTCGCCGTGATGGCCTCCGGGCTGAGGCGGCCGATGATGGCGCTGCCCGCGAGGTTGTTGAACGCCCAGACCAGCTGGCCGGCGATGACGGGGAGGCCGAACCGGAAGTAGTCCCTGCGGAGATGGGCGTCGCGGCGCAGCAGGTCCCGGGCCTTCAGGTGAAGCTTGCGGTCGAAGAAGACCACGTAGACCAGGATGGCGGCGGCCTCGAAGATGCGGGCGGCCAGCGTCGAGATGGCGCAGCCCGCGACGCCGAGAGCGGGGAACCCCAGATTCCCGAAGATCAGCAGCCAGTTCAGGAGGAGGTTGACCACGAAGGTGAGGAGGGAGACGTACATGCCGATCTTCACGGTCTCGGTGCTGCGCATCGCGGAGATCAGCAGCTGGGAGATGCCGAAGAAGACGTAGGAGTATCCCATGTACTGGA
>CAXNDY010000147.1:0-4286 GCA_964201095.1 Saccharofermentanales bacterium | reverse complement strand
GCGTCTCAAGCGGTTCGCCGCATTCAACGGCTGCACGTATCGGAGGACGAAGTTGTCAAGGAGGGCGACGTGATGCGATTCGTGGATGAAAATGAAAAGGAACTGTACCGGCTCCGGAAAAGCAGGACGCCCATCGTGTTCATGGTCTTCTTCTTTCCCATTTGGCTCTTCTTCGCGTCCCTGTTCCTGCGGACAGCCTACCAGGCCATGTTCCTCGGGGAGACCGCCGTGACGACCCTCGAGTCCTACCTGGCCGGCATGATCGGCCTGGTCGTCTTTCTTCCGCTGGTCCTGGTGATCCTCTTCAGCTACGCGCTCAATCAACTGGTCATCACGGACCAGCGCGTCTATGTCCGAACCGGCGTGACCGGGCGGACCCGGATCTTCCGTCTCGAAGACGTCCGGTCCTTCCAGACGGTTTCCTCCTCCGGACGGAACCGCTCGACGCAGGCCGTTGTGTTCTACCTCTTCTGCGGGAAGCAGGTCAGGACCGGCAACCTGTATCTCACGCTGGGGAGCCTGCAGGCTCTGCTGGAGGTGCTTCGAGGGAGGTTCGAGGGGCGTGGCTTCACCCGCCGCGAGTTGGCCCAGTTGAAGACGGAGCACCCCGAGGCAAGCCAGCCGGACTCGAAGAGGAACTGGGGCGTCGTGCTGGTCCTGCTGGCGCCATTCCTCGCGGCGCTGATTGCGACGTTGGATTTCCTCGGGGCCATCTAGAGACCTGCGTCAGGGTCTCGCTTCCCGGGCGATGGACAGGAAAGCCGTGATCTTCGAAGCGTTCAGAATGCCGTTCTCGTCTTCGACGCCGGAGCCGGCATCCACCGCATAGGGGTGGAGGCGTTCCAGCGCGTCCTTCAGATTCTTCGGGCTCAAGCCTCCGGCGAGCATATAGGGCGTTCCCACTTCGTCGGCGGCGTCCCAGTCGAACGTCCGTCCCGCGTCCGGCACCACGCCGTCGAGGTACAGCATGTCGGCTCCCGCGAGGTCCGGTTTCACGCCGGGGTCCATGCGCACGACCTTCCAGATCTTGACACCAGCCGGGAGCAGTTTGCGCAGCCGCGCGACATAGGCGGCATCCTCGCGTCCATGCAGCTGCACCGCGTGGAGCCCGCAGTCCTGGGCCACCTGGGCGACGCGTTCCTCGGCTTCATCGGCGAAGACGCCGACCGGACGGATCGAGAATCCCAGATCCCCGCTCAGTGCGGCGGCGGCTTCCGGGCTGATGCGCCGGTCGGAAGCGGAAAAGACGAATCCGGCGAAATCGGGCTTGAGCCGGTTCAGCAGGGCAACGTCCGCATCGGTGCGGATGCCGTCGATCTTCACCAGCGATTTCGAAGCGGCGAGCATGCGGTCCTTCGCCCTCATGTGCGGACCCCCGCGCGTCGTCCCGCATCGTCCCGGCGATTGGTATTCGAATCCATGGCCTATCACTCTTTCTTTGTTCCTGCCCTTGCGGGGAAACGAAAAGCCCATCCCTGTAGACTACAAGGACAGGCATTCGACCTGTGGCACCACCTTGATTGGCGTCCTTCGAAGGTTTGACTCGTGAAAAGTATACCCGAGAGCGACGAGGTGTCAAGTGAGCCGGGAACGCATTCCCTCCCGCCATCGTATATACGGTGTGCCATTCCGTGTACGGATTCCGCAATGCATCCACGGAGGACCCCCATGAAGCGCATCGCCACCCTGCAGCTCGTCCTGACGGTCCTCGCAGTCGTCGCCCTGGTCGCCATCCTCGTCGGTTGCCTGCAGTCCGCCGCGAAGACGGACCCGGTCGTCGCCGCCGCCTATGCGCACATCACGAGTCCTTCGGACCGGGCGTCCATCGTGGACTGGAAGTCGGCTTCGGTCACCGAGCACGACTTCGCCGTGGAGCAGGGTCACCCCGTCTACAACCTGGCCACGCAGAAGAGCGTCGACCTCGACGGCCACCAGGTCTATTTGGTCGTCTTCAAGGTCAAGGACCCCGGACTTCTCGGGAACATCCAGGTCTATGTCGCCAAGGGATCGCTGGAGGTCCTGGGCGTGGACCTGAGGGACTAGGGCGCTCCTTCGTCTTCACCCCACCGGAATCGTGCATTCCGCGCTTCCCAAGCCCTCGACCTCGACGGTCAGCTCGCCCGTACCGGCTGCGAAGCCTGCGCGGAGGATCGCCTGCAGCCGTCCCTGATGGGACGTGAAGCGGCCGGTCGTGTAGTTCTCGGTCGTGATCGGATTCGAGGAACCGAAGGCGGCGAGCGAAACGGCACCGGTGACCTTCGCCGTGGACAGGAGCGCTGCGTCGGGCACACGGTCGCCAGCGGCGTCGACGACCTCCACGGTCACGAACGCCAGCGACTGGCCGTCGGCGGGTAGCGACGCACGGTCGGCCGTCAGGCGGATGCCGGCTGCGGCGCCGGTCGTGCGGACGTGGAAACGGGAGAGTTCCCGTCCCTTCCGGTAGCTCACGGCTTCGAGCCTTCCCGGCGTATAGACCGTCTCGAACGACGCGACGAACTTCCGGGTCGTCCCTACCGGTCTGCGGGCCAGCAGACGTCCGTCCAGTAGGAGCTCGACCTCATCGCCGGCGGAGTAGACGTCCAGCCGGACGGGACTGCCCTCCCGTCCGGGCCAGTTCCAGCAGTCGGTCAGGTCCGGCCAGCCCCACAGGCTGACGGTTTCGTCCAGGGAGAAGCGTGCAGGGTCCTGCACGACGAGGAAGGTCTCCGTCGAGCCCCAGACGATCCTGCGGTAGTGCAATTGCGGACGGGTGAAGCCGCAGAGGTCGAAGTCGGCATCGTTGGCGGTGCGCCAGGGGTATTCCGACGTGAACATGTCCGTTTCGGGACCCTCCGGCAGGGGACCGTCGTGGAAGCGAGACTTGCCGATGCCGGCTTCGCCGAGGTAGTCGAAGCTGGTCCAGGTGAAGTCGCCGATCACGTACGGCAGGCGCTCGACCTTCTCCCAGATGTCGGCGATGGCCAGCGGGAAGCTCTCGGTACCGCAGACCACGCGCCCGGGGAAGTCCACCGCGGCGCTCTCGTAATGGCTGTCGAGGTAGTTGTAGCCCACGATATCGAGATGGCTCGCGAACCCTTCCGTGCGGTCGCCCCAGATCCTGTCCGCATATCCGGCAGTCGCGTTCTGACCGCCTCCGGACGCCCGGCGCTCCGCGACGTCCGCACGGACCCGGGCCGCATCCTCGTCGTCCAGGCCGTTGAAGAGCGAGCAGAGCGCGTTCGCGACGGGACGGGTCGGGTCGAGAGAGCGGACGAAATCGGCGAGCCGCCGAGCGATTTCGTACCCGTCGGAGAGACCGGCGCGTTCGGTGACCTCATTGCCCGTGGACCAGAAGACGATGCAGGGGTGGTTGCGGTCACGGGTGATGAAGGCGGTCAGGTCGCGTTGCCACCAGTCGTCGAAGAAGAGGTGGTAGTCGTTGACCGTCTTCTGCATGCGCCACATGTCGAAGGCCTCGTCGATGACGAGCAGTCCCAGGCGGTCGCAGGCGTCCAGCATGTCGCGCGACGGCGGGTTGTGCGCGCTGCGGATCGCGTTGTAGCCGTTGTCCTTGTGCAGCTTCATCTTGCGGAACTCGCTATCCCGGAACGATGCGGCGCCGAGGATCCCGTTGTCGTGGTGGACGCAGCCGCCCTTGAACTTGACCGTGCGCCCGTTGAGCCGGAATCCGTTCACGGCGTCGACGGAGATCGTGCGGATGCCGAAGGTCGTGGTTTCGGTGTCGAGCGGCTCGGAGCCGACCGGCGCTTCCGCTTCGGTCATTTCTACGTCGATGCGGTGGAGGAACGGGTCGCCCTGGTCCCAGAGCCGGGCCGCCGGCACGACCAGTTCCAGGCGCAGGGTCTGCGTCGCGCCGGCCGGAACGCGGTCGAACTTCCGTGCGGACGCAGCGGATCCGCCGGGTCCTCCCTCGGGAGCGATGCGCGCCGTCAGGCGTACGTCCCGCGTCACCGGCGACTCGTTCACGACCGTCACATCGCAGGCGATGAAGGCCGTGCCGTCCTTGATGCGCGACGTGGCGGCGAAGATTCCCCAGGGCGCGATGTGCAGCAGCGGCGAGACGAGCAGGTCGACGTGGCGATAGAGACCCGACCCGCTGTACCAGCGTGAGTTGGGCTGAGCGGTGTTGTTCACGTCGACGTGTAGGCGGTTGGCCTTGCCGAACCGCGCGACGGCGGTCAGGTCGACGTGGAACGGAGTGTAGCCGTGCGGGTGCATCGCAAGCTGGTGGCCGTTCAATCCGACGCACGTGTTGCCGTACGCGCCGTCGAACTCGACGAGGATCT
>CAXNDY010000146.1:0-4289 GCA_964201095.1 Saccharofermentanales bacterium | reverse complement strand
GGCAAGATCCTGGAATGCGCCTGCATCGCCGCCACTCCGGGCAGCGGCAGCGACTGCATGCTCGGAACCCTCGACGACACCGGGTTCACCGTCGAGACCCTCTCGCCCGCGCGCCGCTGCACCGAGCTCTCGGTCGCGGCCCACACCCTCTACGAGAAGAGCGACCCGACCCACCTGCCCGGTCCCGGCGGCGTGCTCGACCTGACCGCCACGACCTTCCGCCAGTCTTCGGACAACGCGGTCCGCGTCGAAGGGTCCCGCTTCATCGAGACGAAGCCCTACCGCATCAAGCTCGAAGGCGTCCGCAGCATCGGCTTCCGCTCCGTATCCATCGCCGGCATCCGCGACCCGGTGCTCATCGGCTGCATCGAAGAGACTCTCGCGGCGGTCCGAAGCCGCGTGCTCGCCAGCCTGAAAGGGATCCGCGAGCCATGCTCCCTCGACTTCATCGTCTATGGCCGCAATGGCGTCATGGGAGCGCTCGAGCCGGTCGACCCGCGCACCGCACCGGCACCCCACGAGCTCGGTCTCGTGATCGAAGCCGTCGCCCCCAGCCAGGAGGAAGCCGCCACCCTCTGCGCCGCGGCGCGCTCGACCCTGCTCCACTACGGCTATCCCGGCCGCATCTCGACCGCCGGGAATCTCGCCTTCCCGTACTCCCCATCCGACTTCAAGGCCGGCGAGGTCTTCGCGTTCAGCCTCTATCATCTGATCGACGTGTCGGACCCGTGCGAACTGTTCCCGATCGACCTGGAGGAGGTGGCGCCGTGAAAGTCCGTCTGATCGATGTCGCGGAGGTCATCCGCAGCAAGAACTCCGGCCCCTATGAGCTCACCCTCGACATCCTTTTCCGGACCCGGGAGGACTTCCAGCGCTTCCTCGACGCCCGCTGCATCACGCCGGAGCTGATCGCCCGCCTCTACCGGGTGCCCGTCGAGCACGTCCTCGGGGTCATCGCCTTCCCCCCGGCCAAGGCGATCAAGGCCACGATCCTGCGTCCGCTCCCCTCCGGGGCCCTCGGCGAGCGCGACGTGTACGGCGCTCAGCAGCACGCGCCGCGGCTGGATCTCGTCTTCGACCTCGAGGCCACGCCCACGACGGCGAGCCCGGCAGGTGAACTCCCATGCTGACCGTCACGCAGCAGTCGCTGATCTATGCGCTCTACTTCGCCCCGCGCGGCAAGACCCGGCTGCTGACGCTCGGCATGGAGCTCGCCCAGCGCTACCTGAGCCCCATGGACCGACTCATCGGCTTCGTCGGGGACGCCGGCGCCGGGAAGTCCCTGCTGATCAAGGGGATGTTCCCGGGCCTCGAGCTGACCAACGACGACGACGGGATCAACGTGCGCCCGCTGCCGCTCCTATCCGTCGACGACGGCACCTTCTTCACCGCGCACACCTTCCATGTCGACGTCCGCTTCGAAACCGCCTTCACCCAGCCCCACGTCCTGGCCGCGGCCGTCCGTTCGGCCGTGGAGAAGGGACGTCGGGTCGTCGTCGAGCACTTCGACCTGCTCTACCCGTTCCTCGGCATGAACGCCGAGATCCTCATCGGCATCGGCGAGGAGGTCGTCGTCACGCGTCCGACCGTCTTCGGTCCGCGTCCGGCCGATATCGCCGCCATCGTCTTCGCCTCGATCCGCTTCCGGAAGATGGTCCATACCGCCGAAGACCTGACCGCGATGGTCATCGAACGCGAGTACGGACACCGGCACCCCATCGCCCACGGCGACGTCCGCCGCGGTTTCGTGCTGGTCTTCAACGACCCGCCCGGCCTCGACATCGCCCGCATCGAATCGCTCGTGAAGGAGTACATCGACCGAGGCGTCGAAGTCTCCTATTCCGACGACAACCATATCCTCATCGGCGGAGAAGAGCGCTTCCATTGCACCGGTCCCCGGATCCACGTCCGCAGCGCGGAGGAGATCGAGAATTTCCGCCTTCTGCCGGAACTGTTCTTCGACCCCATCGCCAAGACCTATTCGCTCGTCGGCAAGGTGGGGGAGGAGAACCCGGACGGCGTCGAGACGATCCACCCGCTCTGAGCCCCGCTCGATCCGCCCCTCTGCATCCTCGGACTTCAAGTCCTCGAATGCTTCGGGTATGATGGGGAGGAGGACCTCGACTGGAGGAACCTGTTGGGAGACGACGATATGGAATGGAAGAATTCGACCCCTGAACGCGTTGCGTTTCTCGAGGAGGCACTGGTGGGAATCCCGTGCCGAGGCAAGTCGATGTTCGGCTGCCGGGTGTATTTCGCCGCCGACTACATGTTCACCGGCGTACGGGGGGACGACCTGTTCCTTCGCGCGACGGGAGCGGAACGGGACGCGCTGGCCATGCGATACCCTGGCCTGCGCCCATTCGAACCCATGCCGGGCCGCTTCATGAAGGACTACGTCGTCCTGCCCGAGGAAGCGCTGTCGGACCGTCCGGAATTCGTGCGGATCCTCGAACGCACGTTCGGTGCCGCCATGGCTCTTCCTCCCAAGCCGGCGAAACCGCCGAAGTCTCCCCGTGCCCCGAAACGGCCGTCCGCACGCGGATGATCGGGTGGAACGCCTCTTGAAAAGCGGCATTCGAACGGTATCATGGAGGAAACGGTCCTAGGACCGTCGCATTCGAAAAGGGGGTAGGACCGATGTTCTGTCGCCAATGTGGAACCCGGATGGAGGATACGGCCCGTTTCTGCCCAGCCTGCGGCCAGCAGACCGACCTCGGAGCGCAGCCGGTATACGCGCCACCCGCTCCGGCGCCCGTGCAGGCGCAGCCGGTTTACGCGCCGCCCGTGCAGGCGCAGCCCGTGCATACGCCGCCCATGCAGGCGCAGCCCGTGTACGTGCCGCCTGCTCCGGAGCCCATACTGCCGCCCGCTCCACGTCCCGCCGGGAAAACCGGAGGCGGGTCCGGCACGATCGGGTATGTATTCTATGGGGTCCTGTTCCTGGTCTCGATGTTCCTGCTGATCCTCGCCGGCATTCCCTTCAAATGGGCAATCTGCGTCTTCCTTCTCTTCGTCGTCTTCGGCCTGGTTCTCGCTCTCGCCGTCCGGAAGGGGGCCAGCGCGTTGCCGCGCATCGTGGCCTTCCTGATTCCATTGTTCGTCGTCGGCGTGACGCTCGTCGCCGCCGCGTTCGGTTGGCTGGGCTGGTCGCGCGCCGCGCCTGTTCCGGGGCCGGGTCCCGGACTCCAGGCGACCGCAACGCCGGCCCCCGTCGGCGTCGACTCGTCGGCCGTCTCCGTCGGCGTCTCCCTCGACGACCTCGGAAACATCACCAATGGCCAGTACTACTTCGACGATGGGAACTCGGTCTACTACTCCTCCTTCGACACGGCGAATGCCGCCCATATCTATCGGAAGGACCGGTCGACCGGTGCCACCGACTCCATCTTCGACGGATTCGGCTGGTCGCTCGTCGTGGACGAAGGCTGGCTGTACTTCTCCGGAAACGCCGGCGCCGCCATCGACGGCACCTACCATCTGTTCCGCATCCACACCGACGGTTCGGGCATCGAAACGCTCGACGCCCGCTACTGCTTCGGGATGAGCCTGTACCAGAAATGGCTCTACTACTGCGTCCGCGAGACGGACGCGACGATATCCATCGTACGGATGGACCTCGACGGAATGAACCCGCAGACGCTGATCACGGGCGCGTCCGGGTCCGCCTTCGTCTTCGAGAACCGACTGTTCTACATGGACGGCGCCAGCGCGGTTGTCTCCGCCGCTCCCGATGGAACCGGTTCGAAACAGATCCTCGCAGCCCCCGTATCGCAGTTCGTGATCGGCAACGGTCATATCTTCTATCTCGATTCGGGAAACAACATCTGGCGCAGCGGGGTCGATGGCTCGAAGCCCATGCAGATCCGCGCGGCTTCCGCGGAGGGCACGGTCCTCGCCCTCAATTCCTACCAGAACACGCTCTTCTTCGCGGACTATGCCGAAAAGACCGCCGAGGGACGGGCCGCCTGGTACTACAACGTCCGGTCCATCCAGGACGACGGCTCCGGAGAGAAGAACCTGTACGAGGGCATCTCGAACGGCACATGGATGAATCTCGTCGGAGGACGTCTCTACGTGCTCGACTATGCCGCCGATGCGGACAACGGCATCTGGACCGCGGTCGTCGGATCCCTGTCCTTCTCCGGCGGTTCCGCTTCGGAACTTCCCAGACCCACGCCGTGAATCAGGCCCGCTGAACCCGGACCGAAACGTTGCAGGACTCGATCAGGGGGTAGGGGACGATCTCCACCTCGATCTTCAGCCCACCCTTTTCGCCGAGGAGGTTC
>CAXNDY010000145.1:0-4317 GCA_964201095.1 Saccharofermentanales bacterium | reverse complement strand
CATGGCGTTCATGACGTCGGCCACGTCGCGGATGAAGCCGGGCGCGCTGCGCTCGGTCTTCGCCGCGTCCTTCGCGGACTTCCAGGACGCGGGGACCGTCACGGCGACGAGCTTCTCCACGCCGGCGTCGATGGCGGCGTCGTTCATGGCGACGACGTCGTCGCCCTTCTTGCCGTAGGACTTGGCGTTGGCGGCCTTCATGTAGCCGACGGCCTCTTCCAGGGGGATGATCTTCGCGAGCTTGAAGAAGGCCGCCTGCATGATGGTGTTGATGCGGCCGCCGAGGCCGAGGTCGCGGGCGATCGCGACGGCGTCGATGGTGTAGAACTGGATGCCGTTGTCGGCGATGAAGCGCTTCATGGCGGCGGGCAGGCGCTCCTCGAGTTCGGCGCCGCTCCACGGGCAGTTGAGCAGGAACGTGCCGTTCTTCTTCAGGTCGGGAAGCATGTCGTACTTGTCGACGTACGAGGCGTTCTGGCAGGAGAGGAAGTCCGCCTTCTTGATCAGATACGGCGAGCGGATGGGGTTGGTGCCGAAACGCAGGTCGGAAATCGAGACGCCGCCGGACTTCTTGGAGTCATAGGAGAAGTAGGCCTGGGCGTACTTGTCGGTGTGGTCGCCGATGATCTTGATCGAGTTCTTGTTGGCGCCGACCGTGCCGTCCGAGCCGAAGCCCCAGAACTTGCAGCTGATCGTGCCGGCGGCGGTCATGTCGACTTCGTTCTCGACGGCGAGGGAGAGGTGCGTGACGTCGTCGTTGATGCCGATGGTGAAGCCGTTCTTCGGCGCCTTGGCGTCGAGGTTCGCGAACACGGCGAGCATCTGTCCGGGGGTGGTGTCCTTGGAGCCGAGACCGTAGCGGCCGCCGACGATCGTGGGGCCGTTGCACTCGCTGGCGTAGGAGGCGCAGATGTCGAGGTAGAGCGGCTCGCCGTGGGCGCCGGGTTCCTTGGTGCGGTCGAGGACGGCGATCTTGGTCACGGACGCGGGGATGGCGGCGCGGAGGCGCTCGACGGAGAACGGCCGGTAGAGGTGGACCTTGACGAGGCCGACCTTCTCGCCCTTCTTGTTCAGGTAGTCGACGGCCTCCTCGGCGGTCTCGCAGACGGAGCCCATGGCGATGATGACGCGGGTGGCGTCCGGCGCGCCGTAGTACTGGAACGGCTTGTAGGTGCGTCCGGTGGCCTTGCCGATCTCGTCCATGTAGTGCTCGATGACGGCGGGAAGCGCGTCGTAGAAGGGGTTGCAGGCCTCGCGGGCCTGGAAGAAGATGTCGGGGTTCTGCGCGGTGCCGCGAAGCACGGGGTGGTTGGGGCTGAGGGCGCGGTCGCGGAAGGCCTTGACGGCGTCGCGGTCGAGCAGGCGGTCGAATTCGGCGTAGTCGATGCTCTCGATCTTCTGCACTTCGTGGGAGGTGCGGAAGCCGTCGAAGAAGTGGACGAAGGGCACGCGGCCCCTGATGGCGGAGAGGTGCGCGACGGCAGCGAGGTCGAGGGCCTCCTGGACGCTGTTGGAGGCGAGGATCGCGAAGCCGGTCTGGCGGCAGGCCATGACGTCGGAGTGGTCTCCGAAGATGCTGAGCGCGTGGCTCGCGACGGCGCGGGCGGTCACGTGCAGGACGGCGGGGAGGAGTTCGCCGGCCATCTTGTACATGTTCGGGATCATGAGCAGCAGGCCCTGGGAAGCCGTGAAGGTCGTGGTCAGGGCGCCCGCGTTGAGGGAGCCGTGCACCACGGCGGCGGCGCCGCCTTCGGACTGCATCTCGACGACGCGGACGGGCTGGCCGAACAGGTTCTTCTTGTCCAGCGCCGCCCACTGGTCGACGATCTCGGCCATCGGGGAGGAGGGAGTGATCGGGTAGATCCCCGCGACCTCGGTGAATGCGTAGGCGGTGTAGGCCGCTGCGCTGTTCCCGTCCAGTGTCATGAACTTCTTGGTCTTCGCCATGTCGGTTCTCCTTTGTGAATCAAGGTTTTGAAAAAGCCAATAGCAGTATACCATATCGCGGTGCCGTCCACCGCATGCGCACGGTTCGTCAGTGGACGATGAGCGTTTCCCCGGTCATCTCGGCGGGCCTGGGGATGCCGAGGATGTCGAGCATGGTCGGCGCGAGGTCGGCCAGGCGGCCGTCGCGGACGGAGACGCCCGGAAGTCCGGCGAGCACGAAGGGGACGGGGTTGGTCGTGTGCGCCGTGAAGGGTCCGCCCGACTCGGGGTCGATCATCTGCTCGGCGTTGCCGTGGTCGGCGGTCAGCAGCATGACGCCGCCTCTTGCGAGCACCGCGTCGGCGACCTTGCCGGCGCAGGCGTCGACGGCCTCGACGGCCTTCATCGCCGCGTCCATGAAGCCGGTGTGGCCCACCATGTCGCAGTTCGCGAAGTTGAGGACGATCACGTCGTACTTCCCGGACGCGATGCGCGCGACGCACTGGTCGGCGACCTCGTAGGCGCTCATCTCGGGCTTGAGGTCGTAGGTCGCGACCTTGGGCGACGGCACGAGGCAGCGGTCCTCTCCCGGATACTCCTTCTCGACGCCGCCGTTGAAGAAGAACGTCACATGGGCGTACTTCTCGGTCTCGGCGATGCGGAGCTGGGTGAGGCCGAGGCGCCCGAGCGTCTCGCCGAAGGTGTTGTCCAGGTTCTCCGGCAGGTACGCGAAGGAGACGCCGGGGAACTCCAGGAAGGTCCGGTCGTACTGGGTCATGCAAACGTAGTGCAGGGGGAAGTACCCGTGGGCGCGGGGGAAGCCGGCGAAGTCCGGCTGCATGAAGGCGCGGGTGATCTCGCGGGCGCGGTCCGGGCGGAAGTTGAAGAACACGACGGAGTCGCCGGAGGCGATGGTAGCCACGGGCTTCCCGTTCTCCTTCACGACGGTCGGCAGCACGAACTCGTCCTGTACTCCGGCGGCGTAGGAGTCGGCCACGGCCTGCACCGGGTCGGTCGCGGAAACGCCCTCGCCGAGCACCATGGCGTCGTAGGCCTTCTGCACGCGGTCCCAGCGGTTGTCGCGGTCCATGGCGTAGTAGCGGCCCATCAGCGTGGCGATCCGGCCGCAGCCGATTTCGGCCATCTTCGCGACGAGGTTCTGGGTGAAGCACAGTGCGGAATCCGGCGGGACGTCGCGGCCGTCGTAGAAGGCGTGGACGAAGGTGCGGTCGGCCATCCCCTCCTGCTTCGCGAGGCGCAGCAGGGCGTGGAGGTGGGTGTCGTGGCTATGGACGCCGCCGTCGGACAGCAGCCCGAAGAAGTGGAGCTTCCCGCCGCTGGCCTTCGCGGCGGCGATCGCGTCGAGGAACTCCTTCTTCAGGAAGAAGCCGCCCTCCTCGATCTCCTTGGTGATGCGCGTGAGTTCCTGGTACACGATGCGGCCGGCCCCGATGTTGGTGTGGCCGACCTCGCTGTTGCCCATCTGCCCGCGGGGCAGTCCGACGTCCATGCCGCTCGTGCGCAGCAGCGATGAGGGCCAGTCGGTGGCGAGGCGCAGCAGGTTGGGGTGCTTCGCCTGGAACACGGCGTTGCCGACGGGGTCGGGGCTATACCCGTAGCCATCGAGGATCATGAGGAGAACGGGGCGTCTGGGGGGAACGTTCATTTCAGGTCCTTTCCTTCGCCGCTTCGCTTCACGGCCGGATTCGCGCGGAAAGGCCGGGAATCCCGGCCTTCCTTGGCGAGGGGCTGCGGCAGTCCCACGTGCGGACTCAGGTGCCGGCCTTCACGATGGCGGCGAAGTCGTCTTCCTTGAGCGACGCGCCGCCCACGAGGCCGCCGTCGATGTCGGGCATTCCGAACAGTCCGGCCGCGCTGTCCGCGGAGACGCTGCCGCCGTACTGGACGCGCAGGGCGTCCGCCACGGCCGCGCCGTAGAGCTTCTTCACGGTGGCGCGCACGAGGGCGCAGACTTCCTGCGCCTGGGCGTCGGTGGCCACGCGGCCGGTGCCGATGGCCCAGATGGGCTCATAGGCGATGGTGATGAACATCATCTTCCCTGCCGGGACGCCCTCGAGGGCCTTCTCTACCTGGCTCTTCACGAGGGTCTCGGTCTCACCGGCCTCGCGCTGGGCCAGGGACTCGCCGCAGCAGACGATCGGGCGCAGGCCCCACTTCAGGGCGGCGTGGATCTTCTTGTTGACGGTCTCGTCGGTCTCGGCGAAGTACTGGCGGCGCTCGCTGTGGCCGATCACGACGTAGGGGATGCCCATGTCGGCGAGCATGGCGCAGGAGACTTCGCCGGTGAAGGCGCCCTTCTCCTCGAAGTGGCAGTTCTGGGCAGCCAGCTTGATGTTGGTGAACGCGAGGGCTTCCTGGAGCGCGGACAGG
>CAXNDY010000144.1:0-4321 GCA_964201095.1 Saccharofermentanales bacterium | reverse complement strand
CAGGCCGGCCGTCGCCGCCTGGGAACCCGCCGCCGGTGCCACGAGGAACGGCGTGCTGTATCCGAGGATGGCGAAGAGAACCAGAAAGGCCACGACGCCGGCCAGCATGTTGACCACCGGTCCGGCGCCGATCACCAGCGTGCGCGCCCAGCGGGGGCGGCGGTAGAACAGGCCGGGATCGCCCACGAGGGTGCGTTCCTCCTCGCCGGCGAAGCGGACGAATGCGCCGATGGGGAAAAGGCGGATGCTGTACTTGATGCCCTTGCGGGTCCATTGGAAGAGCTTGGGACCCATGAAGACCGAGAACTCCTCGATGGTGAACTTCAGGGCACGCCCCATCAGGAAGTGCCCGAGTTCGTGGAGGATCATGAGGAGGCTGAGGATCAGGATGCCGATGACGATTCCCATGGGTCAACGTCCTTCCTTCCGGCCGGAGCCGGGTCTGTCCGCCATGCGGCGGCGCGTCTCCACGTCCAGCGCGAGGACGGCCGCGAGGTCGGGCCGGGCGAGGTATCCGGAAGCCATGTGGGCTTCCATCTCCTCTTCGACGAGGCGGGGGATATCCAGAAAGCCGATCCGACCCGCGAGGAACAGCGCGACCGCTTCCTCGTTGGCCGAATTCATGACGGCTGGGAGGCTGCCGCCCGTTCGGCCGGCCGTGAAGGCCAGGTCCAGGCAGCGGAACGTCCCCGGGTCGGGCCGTTCGAAGGTCAGCGGACCGCAGGCGAAGGGGTCGAAGCGGACGCAGTCCCCGGCGACGCGGTCGGGGTGGCACAGCGCCACCTGGATGGGCAGCTTCATGTCGGGGCGGCCGACCTGGGCGAGCACGGAGCCGTCGACGAACTCGACCATGGAGTGCACGATGCTCTGGGGGTGGACCACGACGACCACCCTGTCGACGGGCACGTCGAAGAGCCAGGAGGCTTCGATCACCTCGAGTCCCTTGTTCATGAGGGTCGCGGAGTCGATGGTGATCTTGCCGCCCATCCTCCACGTCGGATGCGCCAGCGCCTGTTCGACCCCGATTCCTTCGAGCCCCGCCCGGTCTCGACCGCGGAACGGTCCACCGGAGGCGGTCAGCAGGATCCGCGACAGCGACTTCTCCGGTGCGCCCCAGAGGCACTGCCACACGGCGGAGTGTTCGCTGTCGACCGGGTGCAGAGCGAGTCCCTTCCGGCGTACCAGCGGCATCACGAGCGAGCCGCCCGCGACGAGGGTCTCCTTGTTCGCGAGGGCGACACCCTTCCCTGCCTCCAGGGCCGCGAGCACCGGCACGAGACCGGCGACGCCGACCATGGCCGCGACGACCATCTCGGACGCGGAGAAGGTCGCGACGGCCCGGACGCCTTCGTCCCCATGCATCACCTCGACGGGGAAGCCGCATCCCGACAGACGTTCCGTCAGTTCGGATGCGCCCGCGGCGGTCGCGGTCGACACGAGGCGGGGGTGGAAGAGTCTCGCCTGTTCCGAAAGGAGCGCGACGTTGCTACCCGCGGCCAGCGCGTCGACCCGCAGTCCGAGGGAGCGCGCGACATCCAGCGTCTGGGTGCCGATGGAGCCGGTGGAGCCGAGGATGGAGATGGAATGGACCAAGCGGGCACCTCCGTGGAGACGGACCTAATGGATCGAGGAGAAGGGCTGGACCATATAATACACGATGCTGGCGAGCACCAGGACGGGCGCCGTGAACAGCACGCTGTCGAAGCGGTCGAGGATGCCGCCGTGGCCGGGCAGGACATTGCCGAAATCCTTGACGCCGCTCCAGCGCTTGACCGCTGAAGCCAGCCAGTCCCCGAACTGCGCGGTGGCGCCGCAGACGAGACCGGTCGCGAGGCCGAAGAGGATGTTGGCGGTCGAGGAGACTTCGATCGGCCAGCCGTTCCCCATGAAGAGGTAGAAGTAGAGGGCCATGATGCCCATGCAGGCGAGCAGGCCGCCGACGGCGCCTTCGAGGGTCTTCTTGGGGCTGATGATGGGCACCAGCTTGTTGCGGCCGAACAGGGAGCCGGAGAAGTAGGCGAAGACGTCCGTGATCCATGCGGAGATCGGGGCGGCCAGCATCCAGAGAAAGCCGTCCGGCACCGCATACAGGACCAGGATCGAGCAGGACAGGGGGAAGGCGACGTAGATCACCATGGACGAGGTCGCGACGCCGTCGACCAGGGAGCCGGGTCCGTGGGAGAGGACCGTCGCGAGCACGAGGAGCATCGACACCATGATCATGAGGAAGGCCGTGCAGGCCAGTCCTTCGCTGAGCAGGCGCATCATCTCGGGCTGCCAGTCCCCGAAGCGGGATGGGTCGAAGGGAACCAGGGCGGGCAGCCTCCAGCCCGGGGCTCCACGGAAGGCGAGGGGGAGCAGAGGGGCCAGGACGCTGAAACTGCCGACGAAGGCGACGGGCCGGCTGACCCTGGTGCCCTGGGAGATCACGGCGTTCGCGAGTTCCATGGTGCAGATCACCGACACGGCCGTGAACAGGAGCACGGGAAGCACCGGCCAGAGAAAACCGGGCACGAGCAGGGCGGCGACGAAGAGCGTGAAAAGGACGCCGGTCAGGATCCGGACGATCATCCCTTCACCCCCCCGAATCGGCGGTCCCGGGCCGTGTAGGCGCGGAAGGCCTCGATGAGGTCGTGGGGGGAGAAGTCCGGCCAGAGCACGTTCGAATACCAGAATTCGGCGTAGGCCGATTCCCATAGGAGGAAGTTCGACAGCCGCTGCTCGCCGCTCGGGCGGATCACGAGGTCGGGGTCGGGGACATCCGGCAGATAGAGCCGGGAGGCGAAGAGCGCTTCATCGATCCGGTCGGGGTCGATCCTCCCGGCGGCTGCATCCCGCGCGAGCGAGGCGGCGGCCTGGACGATCTCGCGTCGCCCACCGTAGTTGAGGGCGATGATGAACTGCATGTTCGTCCGGTCCCTGGACTTCCGCTCGGCTTCCTCCAACGCGTCCCGCACGGAGGACGGCAGGTTCCCGCGGTCGCCCAGGAAGCGGAGGCGGATCCCGACCTTCTCCAGCTCCTCGTCGAAACGGACGAGGAACTCGAGGAAAAGGTCCATCAGCGCGGAGACCTCGTCGTCGGGACGGGACCAGTTCTCCGTGGAGAACGCGTAGACCGTCATGTACTTGACGCCATACTTGCCGCAGGCGTCGACGATCCGGTGCAGGTTCTCGGCGCCCTGCCGGTGTCCGGCCTGGCGGGGCAGCCCACGGCGACGCGCCCAGCGCCCATTGCCGTCCATGATCACGGCGAGATGCGAGGGAACGACGACACCGGCCGGCAGAGGCACGAGCTCGTTCTCCCCACGGGAGCGGCCCTTCCACAACGTCCTTGCCAGGAAACCGCGCCACCCAGAGTTTCCCATGGTCATCCTGCCTTCCATATGAGCGCCGGGCTCCACTTCGGAGCCCGGCTGTCGATTCGGAGAATCCTTGACCGGGTCCCCACGAGCGCGGGTCAGACCTCCATCAGGTCCTTCTCCTTGTCGCAGATCTGCTTCTCGATCTCGGCGATGTAGGCGTCCGTGATCTTCTGCATCTCCTTCTCGGCTTCGACCAGGGTGTCCTCGGACATCTCGTGCTTCTTCTGCAGGTCCTTGAAGTGGTCGATCGCCTCGCGGCGAAGGTTTCGGATCGCGACGCGCGCTTCCTCGCCCATCCGGTGCGTCGACTTGACGAGGTCCTTGCGGCGTTCCTCCGTCAGAGCCGGGAAGACCAGACGGATCGACTTGCCGTCGTTGTTCGGGTTCAGGCCGAGGTCCGAGGTGTTGATCGACTTGACGATCTCCTTCAGCGTACTGGGGTCCCAGGGGGTGATCAGGATGATGCGGGCCTCGGGCACCTGGATGTTGGCGACCTGCTGGACCGGGGTCTTCGTGCCGTAGTAGTCGATGGTGAGTTTGTCGAGCACGTGCGGGTTGGCTCTTCCGGCGCGTATCGCATGGAATTCCTCCTGGAGCACGTGGAGCGTCTTGGTCATCCGGTCCTCATAGGACTTGTAGCTATCCCTGTTCAAAGTGAACATGCGTCCGACCTCCTAAAATCTCGCGGATCGATTCCAAGGTTCCTTCCGTTGGTCCCATTATATGTCATCGGCTCTCCTGCATTCAACGCCTATGACACGGTCCTGGGAGATCGATGCGCGACGGTTTCCCGACAAAGCGACGGCGCCTTCCCGAATCCGGGAGGCGCCGTGCTCGCGGCAACACCGTGGGTCGGAAGCCGCGCTCCTGCTTCTGCGCGTTTCCGCTCTATTTCACGATCGTCCCGATGCGCTCCCCGCAGGCCATCCGCAGGATGTTCTCCGGGTCCTCGAGACTGA
>CAXNDY010000143.1:0-4323 GCA_964201095.1 Saccharofermentanales bacterium | reverse complement strand
CCTCACTCCCCGAATGCAGGCAATAAAGACCTTGTCCGGTTCGTTCGAGAATGCCCTGGCGCGTCATCTCACCCACGTACCAATACAGCGTCGATTTGGAAAGGCCCGGATGATGAGTCTCATAGAAGGAAAGGAGTTGGCGGACGGAGATTGCCTCATCCGATCCGAATCGGTCCTTGAGTTCCTGAATATGGAACCGGGTTTCATTTCGAGGGATGTCCTTGTCCTCCGGAAATCGTCACAAATCATCATGTGTGCCGTTTTATGGCAAGTATACCCCGTCCGGCGAACACCGACAACTTAGGAATGGGAAGACGGAACCGGTCAATTCGAAGACGAGGAGCGGGAGCGGCGCATCTGCTCGTGCAGGATGTCGTCGAGGCTCTGCGTGTCCGGGTCGAAGTTGATCATGACGTGGACGTTCTTCGCGAAGGCGAGGGGCAGGCTGATCAGCAGGGCGAGGACGAAGGAGAGGGAAATCGTGACGCCCGCGCCCGCGTATTCGCCCACGACACCGCCGACGGCCATGGCCAGCGGGGAGGAGGCGCCGATCGCGGCGGCGAGGAGGCCGAAGGTCTTGCCGCGCATGTCCTGCGGGACGGAGGTCTGCATGGTGGTGTTGAGCAGGGTGAGGGCGACCGCGACGCAGATGCCGGCGGTGGCCATGAGGAACAGGATCGGGATGTAGGTCTTGATCTGGCCGACCCCGATCATCGCGAAGCAGCCGAGCAGGCCGGTCAGCGCGACGGAGAAGGCGCGGTGGCGGGGCTTGATCTGGGCGATGGCGGTGATGCCGGCGCCGATGAAGTTGCCCAGCACGAAGGAACCGGCGGCGAATCCGTAGAGCATGGCGCCGGAACCCGCGATGTTCTCGAGGAAGGCCTTGCCGATCTCGGTCTGCTGCAGGATGGCCCAGTCCGCGGCGGCCTGGCCGTCGGCGCTCATCTTCATGAAGAAGGGCGTCAGCAGGATGGAGCCGATCGTGAGGAAGAAGTTCAGGGCGACGGCTTCGATCAGGATGAAGCGGAGGCCGGCGAAGCGGAGCATGAAGCGGAAGCCGTCCTTCAAGTCCTCGAAGTACGTGAGCTTGGCCTTGTGCTCGGAGCGCTGGACCTTCGGGATGCGGACGAAGAGCTCGGCGACGCTCGTGACGAGGAAGGTGAGGCCGTCGAAGAGGAAGAGGACGGGGGCGCCGACCAGGCTGTAGACGATGCCGCCGAGCGCCGTGCCGACCATGTTGACGAAGTTCGAGGTGAGGCTGCGGAGGGAGTTGGCGCGGATCAGCTGGGTCTGCGGGACGATGTCGGGGATCGCGGAATTGAGCGCGGGCATGAAGAAGGACCCGCAGGTGCCGATGAGCAGACCGATGGGGATGATGAGCCAGAACGGGAAGATCCTGAAGATGATGAGAAGGGCCATCGCGATCATCGCGACGCCGCGGATGAAGTCGGTGATGATGATGATGCTGCGCCGGTTCGCCCGGTCGGCGTAGACGCCCGCGAAGGGGGTGACGAGCAGCCAGGGCAGGGCGAAGACCGCGAGGACGAGACCCATCTTGGCGGTGGAGCCGGTGACGGCGAGGACCCAGAAGCCGAGGGCGATGTTGAAGGCGACGTTGCCGAGCTCGGAGACGAGCTGGCCCTGCCAGAGGAGGACGAAGTCGCGGTTCCAGAGGCGGAGGAGACCGGGGGTGCCGGGCTTGTGGTGCAGGACGGCGTCCCGGACGATCTCGATGCCGACGGTGTTGACGGCGGGGCCGAATTCGGTGGAGACGGGGTGGGAAGAACCGACCGGCTCTTCCGGCGGTGGGACGCTTCTTTCGCTCACGATGCCGGCATACCTCCTACGGTCGAAATCGGACTGGAGGGAGGAGTCAAGGATCCGTGCAGGGGTCCGGGCGCCGGGTGCGCAGGACCCTCGTCGTATTGTACCACAGGCGTGCGGGAGGATATAATCAGCCGACGAAGGCGCGACGCCGGTCCGCCCGGAGCGCCCTGCCCGTCCGCCCAGACCCCCAGGAGGTGACCCCATGCCCGACATCCAGGCCACTCTCGCCAAGGAGTTCTCGCTTCCGTCCGACCGCGTGGGCCAGGTGGTCCAGCTGATCGACGACGGCAACACGATTCCCTTCATCGCCCGCTACCGCAAGGAGGCGACGGGCGAGATGGACGACCAGGTGCTGCGGCGCCTGTCCGAACGGCTCGAGTACCTGCGCTCGCTGGAGAAGCGGCGCGAGGAGGTCCGGTCCTCGGTCGAGGAACAGGGTCACCTGACGACCGAACTGGCAGCGCAGATGGCGCGGGCGACGACGCTGGCCGAGATCGAGGACCTCTACCGGCCTTTCAAGCCCAAGCGCCGGACCCGTGCGAGCATCGCCCGCGAGAAGGGACTCGAGGCGCTGGCCGCGATGCTGTGGCGCCAGGATGCCGCCGACTCCCGCAAGCCGGAGGTCCTGGCCGCTCCCTTCGTCTCGGCCGAAAAGGGCGTCGCCGACGTCCAGGAGGCCCTGGCGGGCGCGCGGGATATCCTCGCCGAGGACCTGTCCGACGACGCGGCGCTGCGCGGGCGGCTGCGGCGCCTGTTCTACCAGGCCGGGACCGTCGTCTCGAAGGGCAGGAAGAAGGAGGACTCGGTCTATCGGCTCTACTACGACTTCAGCGAGCCCGTGTCGCGGATCGCCGGACACCGCACGCTCGCCATCGACCGCGGGGAGCGCGAGGAGTTCCTCGAGGTGTCGCTCCAGGTGCCCGAGGATGAGGCGCAGGGCCAGGTGCGCGACCATGCCGAGCGCAAGGCGATCCGTGGCGTGGATGGCCCGAAGGGACTGCCCGGCCGCGCGTCGGCGGTCTGGCCCCAGGTCGCGCTGGCCTCGGCCGACGCCTGGAAGCGCCTGATCCAGCCCTCGCTCGAGAACGAGGTCCGGGGGCTCCTCACCGAGGACGCGCAGGACAAGGCCATGCACATCTTCTCCGCGAACCTGCGCAGCCTACTCTTGTCCGCCCCCGTCCGCGGCCGCACCGTGATGGGCCTCGACCCCGCCTACCGCACCGGGTGCAAGCTGTGCGTCGTCGACCCGACGGGGCGCCTGCTCACGACCGGCGTGATCTATCCGACCCCGCCGCACAACAAGGTCGAGGAGGCCCGGCGCACGATACGGGCGCTGGTCAGGGAGCACGGCGTGGAGCTCGTGGCCATCGGCAACGGCACGGCTTCGAAGGAGACGGAGATCTTCGTCGGCGACCTGATCCGCGAGGATGCGCTGCCGCTGAAGTACCTGATCGTCAGCGAGGCGGGCGCGTCGGTCTACTCGGCGTCGAAGCTCGGCGCGGAGGAGTTCCCCGAATTCGACGTGTCCCTGCGCAGCGCGGTGTCCATCGCGCGCCGCCTCCAGGACCCGCTCGCCGAACTGGTCAAGATCGACCCGAAGGCCATCGGCGTCGGCCAGTACCAGCACGACATGAACCAGAAGAAGCTCGGCGAGACCCTGGGCGGCGTCGTCGAGGACTGCGTGAACGCGGTCGGCGTCGACCTCAACACGGCGTCGCCATCGCTGCTGTCCTACGTGGCCGGGATCCAACCGGCCGTCGCGAAGAACATCGCGGCCTACCGCGTCGAGCACGGCGCCTTCCGCTCGCGGCAGGAACTGCGCAAGGTGCCGCGTCTCGGCGACCGGGCGTTCGAGCAGTGCGCGGGCTTCCTGCGCATCCCGGACGCCGCGGACCCGCTGGACCGGACCTCCGTCCACCCCGAGTCCTACGAAGCCGCGCGCATCGTGCTGAAGAAGCTCGGTAGCGAGGGCGGGGCGGCGGCGGGTGCCTCGGCGGACGTGACGGACCTCGTCGCGAAGGCCGGGCGCTACGGGTTGGACAAGCTCGCGGGCGAGGCGGCGGTCGGCGTGCCGACGCTGCGGGACATCCTCGACGCGCTGGCGCGGCCCGGACGCGACCCGCGCGAGTCGACGCCCCAGCCGGAACTGCGCAGCGATGTGATGAGCCTCGAGGACCTCAAGCCCGGCATGGTGCTCGGAGGCGTCGTGCGCAACGTCGCCGAGTTCGGGGCGTTCGTCGACATCGGCGTACACCAGGACGGCCTCGTGCACGTGTCGGAACTGTCGGACACCTTCGTCCGCAACCCGCTGGCCGTGGTCTCGACGGGAGACGCGGTCCGCGTGCGCGTGCTCAGCGTGGACGTACCGCGCAAGCGCATCTCGCTGTCGATGAAGGGACTCTAGGAAGGAACTCTAGCCGGCTTCGACCGTGAAGTATTCGAGATCGGCGGCGGTCAGAATCGCGGTCGCGGCGGCGTTGCGCTTCCAGGCGTTGG
>CAXNDY010000142.1:0-4336 GCA_964201095.1 Saccharofermentanales bacterium | reverse complement strand
CTGGAAGACGGGCTGCCCGTAGGCGATCGGGTCGGAGGACTGGTCCTTCGGGACGCGGTTGATGACGATCGGGATGCCGATCACGTTCTTTTCCTTCGAGAAGAGCAGGGCCTTCTGGTTGTAGCTGACCTCGGAATACGTTCCGCGGTCTCCGATGGCGAACTTGGCGATCTCGCGGGGGTCGGTCGGGTCGGAGACGTCGAACATCGAGAACTTCATGCCGAGATAGAAGGCCATCTCACCCTGGACGACGGCATCCTTTCCGAAACCGAGTAGCATTCCATCCGCATACGGGTGCAGATATTCACTGTAGCCGGGGATCTTGAGTTCGCCCGAGACCTTCGGAGCGGTCGGGACGGACAGGTCGATGACGAACAGCGGGTCGGTGGTCTGGAAGGTCACCATGTAGGCCTTGCTGCCGAGGAAGCGGACGGACTTGATCGTTTCACGGGAGGCGAGTCCCTCGATCCTGCCGACGGTCTTCATGGAGGCGTCCAGCACGTAGAGCCCGTTCATGGAGGTGTACTGGTCGTTCCTCCACGCGTCTCCGACCGTGGTCGCGATGCGGAAGTACCCATCGGACTCGTCCATCGAAAACTGGTTGAGGATGTAGCCGGGAACCGAACCCACGCCGTCCTCGGTGACCTTCGCATCGGCGATGCGGAAGCGGAAGACGTCGGTGAAGGTCTCCACGACCGGCATGGGGAAGATCTGGAAGATCTCCTTGGACTCGACCACCGTGGTGGTATCGGGAGTGGAAGTCACAACCGGGTCGGGGGTGATGGCATCGGGTGCTGTCGGGTCCGTCGTGCCGGTATCGGGAGCGCCCGTCGGAGGCGGAGTCTCGTCTCCGGAGGAGGTTCCGGGCTCTGTCGTCACGGGGTTCGTCTCGGTGCCCGTTCCGGTCGTGGCGACGGGCGTCACTTCCTGCTGCACCCAGCGCCCGACGGCGACGTACAGATAGTCGGTGGAAGCGTACAGGACGTTTCCGGCGCCCAGGAGGGCCTTGGTGTCGGCGTCCTTGCCGGTTTCGACGGTGTCGAGACCGCTGACGATCAGGAAATTGGAGTAGTCGTTGGACTTGACGATGCCGATGGAGGATGCGGGGATGTTGTCCCACGTGCTGGTCGTGCCTTCGCGGACGGAGGGGATCATGCTTTCGACCGTCGTGGCGAGGTCATACCAGGTGTAGCGGTTGGTGATGAGGTAGAGGTCCGTTCCGATCCGGCGGGACGAGAGGTAGGAGCCTTCCTGTTCGAAACTGCGGACCAGGGAGGGCTTCGTCGCATCGGAGATGTCGTAGACCTTCACTTCGGTCGTCGACATCCCGCCCCAGTACCACATGCCGGGACGGATCATGTCGGAGGCGATGCCGCTCTTCGTCTGGGGCTCCACGGCCGGCGTGCCTTCGGTCGTCGGGGTGGGCTCGATCGGCCTGTAGGAACCGAGGATCAGCGAAAGACGCTGGTTCTCGGTGTCGAGGTACATCTCGATCGGGTATTCGTTGGTCTCGGTGGAGAAGGTGAGGGTCGCGACGACCTTCATCGCGGCCGGGTCGACGGCGTCGACGACGATCAGTCGTCCATTCGCGATCAGATACAGATGGGTTCCATCGGTCTTCACGACATCCGCTTCATCGACGCCGGCCACCTGGACGTTCGTGGTCGAATAGTCGTTGCCGCTCTTGGAGTCGAGGGCCGCTTCCGGTGCGCCCATGGCGCTGTCGCGCATGTAGAAGCGATTGGTTCCTCCCGACTGCTTCAGGAGCTTCAGGATGGCGGAATAACTGGTGAGATGCTGGATCGTACCTGCCTTCAGGTTCTTGTCGGCGATCACCGGTCCGGACGCGGCGCAGGAAGTGAGTGCGAGGGTCAATGCGAGCAGGACGGCCGTGACGAGGATCATTCTTCTTTTCATTTCTATCCCTCCCGTGGGTTCGCGGTCCAACTGGAACCGCGGGTTCCATCTGCGATATATACGCACCGACCGGGGGGAAAGTTCCATCAGACGCGGATCCCGGTACTCTCCAGGTCGGTATCGGGGCCACTCCCCGCCAGTTTCGGACGCACGACCTCCTCCAGATACTCGTCGACCTGCTCGGGACAGCGCCCGATATAGAGGGACGGGTCGAGCAGCGCGGCAAGATCCTCGTGCATCAGACCGAATGCGGGGTCGGCCGCGATCCTGTCGAGCAGGTCGTTGGGTTCGCCGTTCTTGACCGCCGCCCCGGCCTCCATGGAATGACGCCGGATGCGTTCATGGAGTTCCTGCCGGTCGCCTCCCCGCTTGACGGCTTCCATGAGGAGATTCTCCGTGGCCATGAAAGGCAGTTCCTCCAGGAGGTGCCGTCGGATCACGTTGGAGTTCACGACGAGGCCGTCGGCCACGTTCGCATAGAGCGTGAGGATCGCGTCGGTGGACAGGAAGGCTTCCGGCACCGAGATCCGCTTGTTGGCCGAATCGTCCAGCGTACGCTCGAACCATTGCTCCGCGGCGGTCATGGCCGGGTTCATGAGGTCCGCGATCACGTACCGGGACAGGGAGGCCATCCGCTCGGTCCGCATGGGGTTCCGTTTATAGGCCATGGCGGAGGACCCGATCTGGTTCTTCTCGAAGGGTTCCTCGATCTCCTTGAGGTGCTGGAGGAGACGGATGTCGTTGCTGAACTTGTGCGCGCTCTGGGCGATCCCGGACAGGACCGAGAGGACGCGGAAATCCGTCTTCCTGGAATAGGTCTGTCCGGACACGGCGACGACGCCGGGATACCCCATCTTCTCCGCGACACGGCGATCGAGGGCACGGACCTTCTCGTGGTCCCCGTCGAACAGCGCGAGGAAGCTGGCCTGCGTTCCCGTCGTCCCCTTGCTTCCAAGGAGGCGGAGGCCTTGGCGGACATGTTCGAGGTCGTCGAGGTCGCTCAGGAGATCCTCGATCCAGAGCACGGCGCGTTTCCCGACCGTGACGGGTTGCGCGGGCTGGAAATGCGTGAAGCCGAGAGTCGGGAGAGCGCGGTAGCGGGCAGCGAAGTCCGCCAGCTTCCAGACGACGGAAAGGAGGCGCATACGGACGAGGTCGAGTCCTTCGGCCATGAGCATGAGGTCCGTGTTGTCACCGACATAACAGGAGGTCGCGCCGAGGTGGATGATGCCGCGGGCTTTCGGGCAGACGTCCCCATAGGTCAGCACATGGGCCATCACGTCGTGCCGCACTTCCCTTTCGTGTGCGTCGGCGGCCGCGTAATCGATATCGGTGGCATGGTCGCGCATCTCCTGGATCTGCTCCTCGGAGATGGGAAGGCCGAGTTCCCTTTCGGCCTCGGCCAGGGCGATCCAAAGACGTCTCCAGTTCCTGAACTTCCGGTCCGGCGAGAACAGGAACTGCATCTCTCGGCTGGCGTATCGGGAGTTGAGGGGGCTTTCATAGGAGGATCCCATGCACTCACTTCCTTCCGCTTCGATTATACCCCATATCGGCGCTATGCAAGCCGCTGGCGGGCCGACGCGAGGCGAACGCAGACGCACAGGACCTCGATGGCGGCGGACAGCTCGGAGTTCGGCGGAAAGGACGGAGCGATGCGGATGTTCCAATCGTTCGGGTCCTGACCGTAGGGGTAGGTCGCGCCCGCGGGGGTGAGCTCGACGCCCGCCGTTCGGGCCATGGCGATGATCCGCTTCGCAAGCCCCTTCTCCACGAACAGGCTGATGAAGTAGCCGCCGCGCGGCGAATTCCAGGAGGCGATGCCGAGGCCGCCGAGTTCCGCTTCGAGGATCCGCAGGACCGTCTCGAACTTGGGTCTCAGAAGGTCGCCATGGCGCGCCATGAGTCGCTCGACCCCCTCGACGTCCTTCAGGTACCGCACATGGCGGAGCTGGTTGATCTTGTCGTGTCCGATGGTCTGGATTCCCATGTTCCGCCGGATGTGCTCGATGTTGGCCGGGCTCGACGCCAGCGCCGCGACCCCGCCGCCCGCAAAGGTCACCTTGGAGGTGGACGCGAATTCGTACACGCGATCCGGGTGACCGGCCTCGGCGCAAAGTCCGAGCATTTCGGGCACCGCATCCTGTCGGTCGGAATAGAGGTGGTGCAGGAAATAGGCGTTGTCCCAGAAGATCCGGAAATCGGGTGCCGTCTCCATGACGGCCAGACGCCGGCAGACCTCCGCGGAATAGGTGATGCCGTCCGGGTTGCTGTAGACCGGAACGCACCAGATGCCCTTGACGGTCGGGTCCTTCGCGCAGAGGCGCTCGACCTGGTCCATGTCCGGACCCTCCGGGGTCATGTCGACGACGACCATCTCGATGCCGAGTTCCCGGCAGACGGCGAAATGCCGGTCGTA
>CAXNDY010000141.1:0-4350 GCA_964201095.1 Saccharofermentanales bacterium | reverse complement strand
AGCAGGAGACCGACGAAGGGCACCGTGTTGAGAAGGGCGCCGCTCACGGAACCGACCGCGTAGGACCAGAACCTCTTCGTGCCCTGGAAACGCGAAAGCGCACGGAAGATCAGGCCGACGAGCCAGCCCATCAGGACGCGGGGAACCATGCAGAGGACGAAGGTCAGAATCGGGTCGATGCCGAGCAGCGCCGCGCCGAACGGGCTGATGCCGAAGCACTGCAGGAAGCTCGTGAGGCCGAAGACCGCGCCCAGGGCGGCGCCGCAGGAGGGGCCGACGATGATGGCGCCGACGATCACGGGGATCGTCATGAACGTGATCTCGATGCCGGCGGTCTTCAGGTAGCCGAGCGGGGTGAAGGCCATGACGATGACGATCGCGGACAGGATGGCCGTCTGCACCATCCACAGGGTCCGGGCGTGGGACGGGGTCCGGGGCGGGCTCGATGTCGGGCTCGGGTTCGGGTTCGTCGGGTTGTCCATGGGGTTTCTCCTTCCGCTGTCGCCTCACGTCCGTGAGTGCAACGCACCGGGTTATTCATAAAAGCGTCGCCGCTTCTACGTCAGGGTCGGGGGCGGGCATTCGTTTCGTGGATCCGCTTCAGGCCCAGCAGGGTCAGTTCAGGTACGACGCGGATCCCTTCGCGGCGGCGGCAATGCGGTACGACAGCTTCCGCCCATTCACCGGTCGCGAACACGGCCGGTTCCTTCCGGCTCCACTCCTCCGCGATGCGGTCCAGAAGGCCGTCGACCATGGCCGCATGGCCGTATGCGAGGCCGTTCGTCATGGAGTCGACCGTGTTCCTGCCGAACAGGCCCTTCGGCCCATCGACCGCGATCCGGGGGAGTTCCGCCGCGCCGGCGGACAGCGCTTCCAGGGAGGTCCGTACGCCGGGACAGATCAGGACGCCGCAGAGTTCCCCGTTCTCATTGATGCCGGTCATCGTCGTCGCCGTTCCGAAGTCCACGAAAACCACAGGCGGCGGCGCAAGCGCGATGGAAGCCACGGCATTTGCCACGATGTCGGCCCCGACCTGGGAGGCGATCTCCGTCCGGATGTCCAGTCCGGTGCGGACGCCGGGTCCTACCTGCAGCGGCTTCACGTGCAGGACCTTCTCGACGGCCCGCGCGATCCTTTGACTCAGGGGACGTACGACGGAGGAGAAGACGGCGGCCTCGATGGACCCGACCGACGCGCCGTACAGGGAGAAGATGTCCCGGAAGAGGACCGCGTACTCGTCCACGGTGCGCTCATGGGAGGTGGAGACCCGGGAATCGAAGACCAGCGCATCCCCGTCGAACGCCCCGAGGTGGATGGCGGTGTTCTCGATGCTGAAGGCGAAGAGCATGGGTCGCCTCCCTCTACTTCTTCTCGAGCGCGCGGAACGGATGCGGCAGGATCTCGTCCATGGTGCGAAGCTCGAAGGTCCCGTCGGCCGCGACGAGAAGGTACGTGAAGCCAGGCTGCGCGAACTCGAAGAGCACCTGTCGGCAGATGCCGCAGGGTACGCAGGGCTGGGCGTCGTAGGAAGCGATGGCGATCGCGGTGAACTCCCGCGCGCCTTCGGACACGGCCTTGAAGACCGCGGTCCGCTCGGCGCAGTTCGTCGCCCCGAACGAGGCGTTCTCGACGTTGCAGCCGGTGAAGACGCGTCCGTCGACGGCCAGCAGCGCCGCTCCGACGCGGAAGCCGGAGTAGGGCGCGTAGGCGGCGTCGCGGGCCGCGAGGGCCCTGCGGACCAGTTCCTTCTCCAGACTCGTGTCCATCCTCCGTGCTCCTCCTCGTTCCCTACATGGTATCACATCCGCGCGAGCTTCGCGGCGAGGTCGTAGGCGAAGACGAGTTCCTCGATGGAGCAGTGGTCCTGGACGTAATGCGTCGTGCAGAACATCCAGCGCTTGCCCTTGAGAAGACCGAACACGCGCCGGATCTCCGACTCGAGACGCGGGAGGTCCCCGAAGCCCAGGGTGGTCTGGATGCAGAGTCCGCCGAGAAGTCCCAGGCGATCGGCATATTCGCGAAGATAGAGGTCGTACCCCATGCCGGCCGCCTCCTGCCAGGGGTGGACGACGTCGTATCCAAGCTCGAGGATGCCCGGCAGGGCCGCGTTGACGTTCCCGTCCGAGTGCAGGCTCAGGAAGCAGCCCCGTTCCTTGACGCGGTCGGCCAGGACCTTGTGGTGGGGATAGATCATCCCCTTCCACATGTCGAGGCTGAACAGAAGACTCCGCTGGGAGCCCCAGTCGTCGGAGACGTGGACCATGTCGATGCCGAGATCCATCATGCAGTCGGCGAAGGCGCGGTTCCACAGCGCCTGCCGGCGATAGACCTCCTGCAGTTCGTCCGGGTAGAGGGCCATGTAGCAGAGGTGGTCCTCGATGCCGAAGGGGCCGTTGAGGCATTCGAAGATCCCGTTCGTCTGGATGTAGCAGAACCGGCCGCGCTGCTTCTGGTGCCATTCGAGCTGGCGGACGACATCGGCATAATCCTCGGTCCGGTCCGGCGGGAGGAGGGGGATCTGCAGCAGGACCTCGGGGGTCAGTTCCTCCCCGCGTGCGCGGACCGCCTCGAACGCGCCGGCGTCGAAGCATCCGGGACCTCCGAAGAGATGCGCCATGTCGAATTCGTACCTGTCCTCCACGGCCTCGACGGACCCGAAGGCCGCGGTGAGCTGCGGCGTGAGATTGGCCGATAGCCACCCATATAGGGGAGTCCTTCCGGGGTTCTCTCCTCGAATGGTCTTCGCGACGAGGGTTCTGGAGTCCATGGCGCAACCTCCTGCCGTTGATGCATCCGTTTCGCGGACGGACCTCTTGCCCATCCTTTCCTCCCATACTACGGGACGGTTTGCCAATCCGACAGGGCGAATCCTATAATGGCGCAGGGGGGTTCTTCATGGAAGACGACGAGCGACCGCTTCCTCAGGCTCTCGACCACGGCTATGTCCACAAGAAGGAGCTCTTCCTCGGGCAGGAGGTCTACGTCAACCGCGTCGATTTCCGAAAGCCCGTCACGCCCCATGCGCACGATTTCATCGAAGTCGCCTTCGTAGCCGGAGGCGTCGCCATCCACCGCACCGAGGGAATGGAGGAGCGCGTCGCCCGTGGCGATCTCGTCCTCATCAACACGGACATCTCCCATTCCTTCGAACCGCTGCCGGAGTCGTCCGATTCCGTCCGTGTCTACAACTGCACCTTCGTGCCGGGATTCTTCGATTTCTCCCTGCTCAACAGCCGGGGCTTCGCCGATGTGACGCGCCACTTCCTCTTCCATTCCTTCCTGGGACGCGACGTCTCCGGGCACTCGCGCGCATCCCTCGACGAAGCGTCCATTCCGAGGGTCGAGGCACTCTTCGAGAACATGCTGCGCGAGTACGTCGCACGCGAGGACGGCTGGGTCGAGATGGTCCGCGCCGGCACGATCGAACTGCTGATCCACTATCTGCGCGCGCTGCGCCGCGGAGGGCTCGGCGAGGCGCGTCCCGACGACGGGAAGGACCGATGGTTCCGGGAGGCCGTCGACTACATCGAACGGAACTATTCCCGAACGATCCGCCTCGAGGACCTCTCCATGATGGCCTTCCTGAGCCCGACCTATTTCTGCGCCCGGTTCCGCGAGTACACCGGCTCGACCTTCACGGGCTTCGTCCAGCGCACGCGCATCGAGGCCGCCGCCAGGCTTCTCCGCACCACGGACCGCAAGGTCGCGGACGTCGCGGAGGAGGTCGGATACCGCGACCTCCGCAATTTCAACCGTCTGTTCGGGCGCCTCGTCGGGTGCAGCCCCTCCGAGTTCCGGCGCACTCAGCCCCCTTTCGGAATCCGCAGCAGCGCGAGGGAATAGGGCGGGATATCGACGTCGCCCTGGGGGTCGAAGATATCGATCTCCTCCGAGATCCCGTCGATCCGCGCGAGCGGCGAAGCGGCCGAGAGCCTTCGGAGCGACGCGTTCCGCGCACCCTGGGGCGCCAGGCCTTCCAGCGTCAGCCGTTCCCGATTCGAAGACTTGTTGACGACTAGGACGAGCAGGTCGCCAGAACCTGCTTCACGAAGCGCCTGCGCACGGACGAGGGAAGCGCCCCCGGCATCCAGACCGGCCGGTTCGTTCGTCTGCCCGACCGGGACGGCACCCTTTGCGGAGCGGAACAGTTCGAAGACCTTGCCGGCGGGCGAAAGCCACGCTCGTTCCTTCGACGCCTCGATGACGTTCTGACCCCACGTGTTGACGCAGTTGTTGAAATTGGCGAGATGGATCCCCCTACCGAGCGCGATGAAGTCGAGCAGGGCCGTCGCCGCGTTGAGAGCGTAGAACCACCGGATCTGCCGGTTGTTGAGGGCCTTGGCGTAGTCC
>CAXNDY010000140.1:0-4357 GCA_964201095.1 Saccharofermentanales bacterium | reverse complement strand
AAAGGCGAACTGCTCCGCGAGGGGCTGCGCAAGGCCGGCATCACCGAAGACGAACTCCTCGAGGCCGTGCGCGAACATGGCGTCGCCTCGATCCGCGAAGTGGACCTCGCCGTCCTCGAGGTCGACGGCAACATCTCCGTGCTGTCCGCGGACTACCGGACGCGCACGGTGCGAAGACGCCGCGGTCGCGGGCGCAAGAAGGACGGTTCGAACTAGTCGGAAGCCGGTGGAGACGCCGGCTTTTCTCTTTCCACCTAAATCTCCAAGAGCGTCGCGGTGGCGATATGCCACCGTAATCTCCAAGAGCGAGTAAAGCGAAAGACTGTCACAGTGTCTGATGCCACTGTACGTCTTTCGACTCGCTCTAGGAGCGTCGCGGTGGCGGCCTGTCACAGTGTCTGATGCCACTGTACGTCTTTCGACTCGCTCTAGGAGCGTCGCGGTGGCGATATGCCACCGTAATCTCCAAGAGCGAGTATGGACGGTGCCTGTCACTCCGCTTGCGCGTCGTACGGCACCGGACTCGCTCTAGGAGCGTCGCGGTGGCTACTTGACATACTGTACGATGTACACTATAATGAAATTACAATCATAGTGAAACCGAAAGCAAAGGAGGTGAAGCACATGTCGGAGAACGAGTCGACGCTGGGGTCCCTGGTGTCCGAACTGCGACGCGGAACGCTCGTCCTGAGCGTCCTCAGCCAGCTGACCGAGCGGCAGTACGGCTATTCGCTCGTGCAGAGATTGTCCGAGCAGGGCCTTGAAGTCGACCAGAGCACGCTGTATCCGCTGCTTCGCCGACTCGAGAAGCAGGAGCTGCTCGACAGCGACTGGACCCTCGAGGAGGCGCGGCCTCGCCGGTACTATGTGCTCAGCAAGGCGGGAAGGGAACTGCTCGTGGACCTGACGCGCGAGTGGGACCGCATGGTGGAAGTCCAGGGTCGCCTGCTGGGGCGTACGACGGACGTGGAAAAGGAGTGAAGGACATGGAAATGATGGAACGCTACCTCTATGACATCGGCCGCCGCCTTTCGACGAAACAGCGGGAGGATATCGTCAAGGAGCTCCGCTCCCTGCTGCAGGACGCCCTGGACGCACGCACCGAGGGCCGCGATCCCACGGAAGCCGACGTCGCCGCCGTCCTTTTGGAATTCGGCTCCCCCGCCGACGTCGCCTCGCGCTATGCCGGCGAGCGCTATCTGATCGGCCCCGGGATGTTCGACCTGTATTGGCTGGTCCTGCGCATCGTGGTCGTCTCGATGGCCTTCGGGCTCGCCGTCGGCACCGTGGTCGGACTCGTCTTCGATACGACTTCGGGTTACGACGCCTTCCGCAAGGTCCTGAACTTCGTTCCCGAAGTCCTCACGGCGGGCTTCACGGCTTTCGGCTACGTCACGGGGATCTTCTTCCTCATCGAGCGCTTCGGCAAGCAAAGGGACTTCCGCGACTCCTTGAAGCAACGCTCCTGGAACCCGGCGGACCTTCCGCAGGTACCGAGCCGCACCGACCGCGTCGGTCGCGTCGGCCCCGTCTTCGCGATCTGCTTCACGCTGCTGGCCCTCGGCATCCTGAACTTCCACCCCGAGTGGATCGTCTTCGTGCACACGCTGAACCCCGGCGCCGACATCGTGTACCTTCCCGTGCTCGCTCCGGCGGCGGTCGCCTCCTACCTGCCTCTCTGGAACGTTGGCCTCGTCTCCGGCCTGATCGTCCAGCTTCTACTCCTCCAGAGCGGCCGTTGGAACCTCGGGACGCGACTCGCGGAAATCGCCCGTCAGATCTTCAGCATCGGTGTCCTCGGCTACATGATGGTCGGTCCGGCTCTGCTCGCCCCGGACGTCTTCTCCAGCATTCCCGATCTCGACCTCGGGGAGCTGAACGGACTGTTCGCCATGAACTTCCGCTGGGTATTCGGACTTCTGATCTTCTTCGTGGTCGTGGACATCGTGAAAACCACCATCCAGGCCATCCGCAGCAAACCGGCCCACGCATGACCCGAGCCGGTTCCAGAACTCGTCGGGACGGCGGAGAGACCCCTCTCCGCCGTCCTCCGTTATGCTAGAATGGAAGCGATGCGACCCCTTCGTCAGTTGCTAGGAGGACCCGACATGTCTGAGCCGCGTATCCGCATCCACTTGAACGGTCCACTGGTCGTCTCGGGGTCGGTTCCGCTGCTCCGCAGCACGATCCTGACGGACGCCGAAGGCTTCTCCGTCGGCTACAGCGACCCACAGACCGTCCCGACCGGCGAGACCTACGCGTTGTGCCGCTGCGGCCACACGAAGAAGGGCCCGTTCTGCGACGGCAGCCACGTCGCCGCCGGCTTCGACGGCACCGAGACCGCCGACCGCCGCCCCTTCGCCGAACAGGCCGTCCGGACCGTCGGACCCGGCGTCACCCTGCTCGACGTCCTTCCCCTGTGCGCCGGAACCCGTCACTGCACCGTTTCCGAGGGCGACACGTGGGGGCTGACCGAGAGCTCCGGCAACCCCGCCGACCGCGAGCTGGCCATCCGCACCGCCCAGCTCTGCCCGGCCGGCCGCCTCGTCCCCGTGGACCTCTCCACGGGCCAGCCGATCGAGCCCGTACATGCCCCCTCCGTAGTTCTCCTCGAGGACCCCGAGGTCGAGACCTCCGGACCCATCTGGGTCCGAGGCGGCATCCCCGTCGAGTCCTCCGACGGCTCCGTCTACGAGGTCCGCAACCGCGTCACGCTGTGCCGCTGCGGCGCCTCGAAGAACAAGCCCTTCTGCGACAGCAGCCACATCACGGCGGACTTCAAGGAACCCGGACTCGAGCGCGGAACGCCTGCCTAAATACGTGCTCTTGTTCCCCGCACGCATTTCAGCAAGGCGTTGCATGAAGCCTGCGCCGCGTGCTGCCTCTCGGCTCGCGCCTCGAACGCTACGCGGCAACGCCTATCTGAAATACGTGCTCTAGGAACCTGCCGTCCTCTTGCGTCGTATAAAGGGTAGAACCGATGCACCGACCGGTACGCCGGCCCTCTTTGGAGGTATAGCCATGAAGAACCGTTTCGCCCTCGTCGCCTTGGCCGCCGTGATGCTCCTCGCCCTGCCGCTCACCGCCTGCAGCGCCGGAAACGCCGCGGTCTACGCATCCGAAGGCCGCCTTTCCGACACGAAGAAGGTCGAGTCCCTGGACAGCCAGCTGCAGGACGGCACGCTCAACTTCGCCATCTCGCTGTTCAACCGTACCCGCGAAGACGGCGAAGGCTTCTTCCTGTCGCCCGCCAGCATCTTCCTCGCCCTCGCCATGACCCGCAACGGCGCGAACGCAGACACCGCCGCCGAAATGGACGCCATGTTCGGCGCTTCGGGCGTCTCCCTCGACAAGCTCAACGCCTATGCCCGCGACATGCAGTACCTGATCACCGGCCGCACCCCCTCCGCCTTCGAGCTCGCGAACTCCCTGTGGATCCGCGACTCCTTCAGCAGTAAGGTCCAGGCCGACTTCCTCCAGCGCAACGCCGACTTCTTCGGTGCCTCGGTCCAGACCCTCGACTTCAGCAGCAGTGCAGCTGCGAAGACCATCAACGACTGGGTCGCCAAGAATACCAAGAACCGCATCAAATCGGTCATCGACAGCGGCATCGACCCCTCCTCCGTGATGTTCCTGATCAACACCATCTACTTCAAGTCCGACTGGCGCACCCCGTTCGATGCCGCCGACACCGTGGATGCGACCTTCCACGCCACGGCGGGCGACGTCACGGTCAAGATGATGAAGAAGACCGACAGCTTCGGCTACTACGAGAACGAGGACCTCCAGGCCGTCCGCCTGCCGTATTCCGACGGTCGCACCTCGATGCTGGTCCTGCTCCCGAAGGTAGGGCACGAGGCCGCCACCGAGACCCTCGACCCGCAGGTCTGGACGACCGTACTGGACGGTGTGAATGCGGGCAATCGGGAAATGGTCCTCCGCCTTCCCCGCACCCAGTTCGAATTCAAGGCCGAACTCAAGTCCACCCTCTCCGACCTCGGCATGCCGACCGCGTTCTCCGACTTCGCCGACTTCACCGGCATCTCCGCCGACGGGGGACTCATGATCGGCAGCGTCATCCACAAGACGTTCCTCGCCATCGACGAGAAGGGCACCGAAGCCGCGGCTGCGACCAGCGTCGACATCCGAGTCACCTCGATGCCCACCGAGCCCGACCTGAAGGTCACCGTGGACCGCCCCTTCGTCGTGGCCATCGTCGACGACCTCACCGGCCTTCCGATCTTCATCGGCAACATCGCAACCCCCTGACCTGCCGGACCCCACGACTCAGCCATCCGTGAGTCCGAAGGCCGCCGCTTCCCACTCGGGAAACGGCGGTCCTTTCGTCCCATGCACC
>CAXNDY010000139.1:0-4391 GCA_964201095.1 Saccharofermentanales bacterium | reverse complement strand
TCGACGGCGCCTCGGAACAGCCGGATGCGGCCGCCTTCGGGCTCCGCGGCGGAGAGGTCGAGCTGGGTCATGAGTCCGGGCGCGAAGAGAAGATTGCCATAGCGGAAGGCCGGAATGGTTCCCATCTCGATCTTGCCGCTGACCCGCAGAGCCGCGTCCGTGAAACGGATCGAGTACAGGTCGCCGATCAGATTGCGGGTCGCGGCCTCGCCGTTCGTGGTGGGGGCGGTCATATAGCCATCGATGCTCGCGACGGCGCTGCCCGCGGTCAGGGCCAGCCGCGTGAGGTGCATGCCGGACTCGTCGATGACGGCGGACTTCGTGAGACTCGCGGTACCGGCGTAGATGTAATTGCCGTTCAGCCCGATGCCGGTGAGCGTCACGTCGATCGAGCGGTCATCGCCCACGATGAGCTTGCCGGTTCCACCCTTCGAACTCGCCGGACCCTGGAGAGTGACGTCCTTGAGGAGGAAATCGCCCATGCTCAGGAGGTCGTAGTGCTCGGGGAGGTAGATGATCGCCAGAGGACCCGCAAGCGCTCCGTTGCCGGGGGTCGCGAACGCAGAAGAGGTCGCGGACGTTCCGCGCACGACGGGGAGGTAGGGCTTGATGTCGAGGAAGGTGCCTGGCTTGAAGAGGAACGGAGGCGTTCCCTTCACCAGGATGGGCGACGAATATTCGGAGAGGTATCCACCGGTGTCGACGACCTTGACCTTGTACCAGTTGTAGGCGTAGGGGTCCGCGCTCTCGTCGCGCCATGTCGGACGGGGCAGCAGCGGGCTGGCCTGGTGGTAGAAGCCGTTCTCCTCGGTGCTGCGGTAGACGATGTAGCCTGCGACGTACTCGCGGCTCTCCTGCCAGGTCAGGTTCGCATCCTTGGCCTGCGTCCAGTTCAGCTCGGGTCGGGAAGCGACGACGCTCCCGGTCAGGCCGGTCACGGGGTCGAAGGCCTGGCTCTTGCGGGGCGAGGCGGATTCCGGGGTGGGTCGGCCCGAATACAGGTCATCGTCGTTGGCGGCCTGGACCGTGTAGAGGTACTTGTCGCCGAACTTCACGGCCGTGTCGGTGTACGTGAAGAGGCCGATGGACTCCGCGCCGGTCGCGACCGGAACTTCGGTGAGCTTCTCCCAGAGGACCAGGGAGGCGGCGGCCTCGCTCAGCTGGCCATAGGGCGCGAGCGCGAGGGGACCATAGATATCGGCGATCCGGCGGAAGACCGTGAGCTTGTCGGTGGGGGCGACGGTCTGGATCGCGGTGAGGATCCTCGCGGCGCTGATCTGCTGCAGGGTGTTGAACTTGTCGGCGGAGAGCACGGGGGTCGCATTGACGACCGTGCCGGGCAGAAGGACGGGCTTCAGGCGGTTCGAAAGGAACGCGTCGCCGGCGAGACCGGTCTGGAAGAGGCCGTCGTATACGCTCCCCTGCAGTTTCTGGATGTCGGCGATATCCTCTTCGGCGATCTTGGGGATCGTGGTCCGATAGACGATGTATTTCGAGGCGTGGGGGACGCCATTCCAGTTGACCTGGATCGCGCCTTTCTTCTGGAGAGGAAGAAGCATCGACGGGGTCTGCGGAGGTGAAGTGGCGGGGACGCGGAAGGCTGTGGGTGCGGTTCCTGCGGACTCGAGCCCCCAGACGCTGAGGGAGGTCAGCTTGTAGTAATAGTAGTGGGCGAACGTCTGGTCGACCTTTTCGGTGTAGGAGGCGTAGGAGACCTTCTCGCCGACGAGGTTCCACTGCAGGTCGGTGGGGACCGTGGCGCTGAAGGAGGCGACCTCGGCGCGGTAGATGTTGTAGGTCGAGACCTGCGGGTCCGCCGGTGCGTCCCAGGCGAGCTGGACCCAGCCTCCGGTTGCGAAGCCCTGGAGGGCGCCCGCGAGGTCGGTGGTGAAGCCGGGAAGCGAGGAGCCGACGGGCGCCGTCGGAATCAGACAGACCATGTACAGGTAGATCCGGCCTTCCTTGGGGACGAGCGGACCGTCGAAGAGGAGATTCGCCGTGATGCCGGACTCGACGAGCGACCAGACGTGGGTCCGGGCGAGGGTCTCCTTGCTCGTGGCGGTCAGGGCGGCGAGCGTCGTTCCGTCGATCTCGGTGCGGTAGACCGCGTAGCCGCCGAGTCCATCCCCCTGGTACTGCATCCAGGAAACGCGTGCGGAGTCGTCGGGCAGCAGGTCCTTCTGCTCGACGGCGACGAGGGCCTGGATCCGGTCGAGGTCGGGGAGGTTCCCGAACGCCTCGGATACGAGTTCGGCCTGCGCCATGCCGTCGGCGAGGGAAAGGTCCGTGACGGGTACGCCGAAGGAGACGTGCTTCGTGAGTCCCTCGAGGACCTTCTCGGAGCCCTTGACGAGCAGGTCGGCGGCGGAAGGCCCGTCGGAGGAACCGATGGCGTCGAGGATGTTCCGGGTCAGGGCGGCGAAGGAGACGGTATCGGTATGCGTCCGGCCGAAGCCCGGCGCAACGTCGGACAGGTCGGGGAGGGTGTTGAGGCTCATGGAGATCCTGGGGGCCGACGGATCCGCCGGCGCGTCGTAGAGAGGAACTCCGACGATCTTGGAGCTGGACCAGGCGCTCTCGTTGCCCCACGTGTCGACGGCGGCAGCCCAGTACTTGTAGTATTGCCCGGGTCGGACGTCGGCGTCGAAGAAGGCGACGTCGATGGCGGTCTCGTTCTTCGGGGCGATCACGAGGCGGCCGCCCCTGAGGCGCACCGTGCGCGGCGTGACGGACGTGTCGCCGTACGCGGAGACGGGGAGGCGAGCGACTTCGACGGGGGTTCCGAAGCTGCCTGCGCCGGTCGCGACCGACCGGTAGACGACGAGGGTGTCGGTGTCGGCCGAGGAGCGGACGATGGGGACGATGATGCCGGTCACGCCCTTGTTCAGGGCCTCGAGGGTCCGGAAGACCTGCTCGGTGCGCTTCGACGAGTCCGCGGAGGCGACGGGCTGGTCGACATTGGGCGCGTCGGGGGGCGTGACCTTGTAGACCTTGATCCTGATTTCCTTGGAGTAACCGCTCGTTCGGCCGAAGATGTCGAGCGCCTGGAGCCGGTAGGTAGCCGACTCTCCGTTCTTGAGTTCCTTGTCCTCGTAGAAGACGGGGGCCTCGAAGTAGATGCCGGTCTCGTCGAGACCATAGGAGATCGCGACCGGTTGCGTGGTGATCCGCTTGAATCCACCGGAACCCGGACCCTTCCGCTCGATGTAATAGCCGGAGATCACGCTCTTGTCGAAATCGTCGGTCGGAGCCGTCCAGCGGAGCGACACGGTTCCATCCATCCCGTATCCGGAGAAGCCGGCGGGGGTTTCGACCTTCTGCTCGGTCCCCTTCACGACCTCGACGGTCCAGCTTTCCCCAGAGGGGACCGACAGGCGATACGAGAGGCTCTGCCCTTTCGGGAGCTTCAGGGAGGTCAGGTCATCATCGTGGCCGAGGCCGGAGGCGGTCGCGAAATCGGCGTCGACGAAGGCACGGGTGACGAGAGAACGGCGGGCCGTGAGCAGGTCCGAGACGGCCTGGTCGCGGGCTTCGCTGCCGGAGCCGCTGCCGCCGGCCGACACATCGAGCGGGACGAGGGCGATCGCGGCGTTGATCGCGAGCTTCGCGTTCGTGAGGGAGAAGAGGTCCGGGTCGACGACTCCCGTGCCGGTCACGGCGCTCTGTCCGAGACGGTCGAGGACGGACTGTTTCTGGGCAAGGGTGGAGGAGACCGTAAGGAGGCGGGTCTGGATCCAGGCGAAGTCCTTTTCGGCGGAGACGCGCTCCCGCAGGGTGTTGTCGACGGCCTTGGCGTAGACGATTTCACTGAAGGCCCTGTCGCTCGCGACGCCGATGGTGGAGAGCTTCTCCGCGGTGAGAAGGGACTCCCCGTAGAGTTCGGTCACGGCCTTCGACAGGTCGTCCGACTTCAAGGTCAGCGCGTCGATCGCGGCAATGGAACCGAGCTGTTCGGCGACGACGGTCTCGACACCGTCCACGATGCGGACGAGCTTGTATCCATCCGCGGGGATCCATTCGCCGTGGGGGGTCCAGCGCAGGCGGACTTCATCCGGAGTCGTCCAGACGGCCTTGAAATCGGTCTTGGAAACGGCGCCGAGAACCGGGAGGTCGGAAGGCCCGAGAAGGGAGGCCACCTTCGCGTCGATGGCGACGGCCTTCGTCTGCAAGGTCGACGGAGCCAGCGCCGTGCCGAACCGCACGACTTCTGCTCCCTTGCCGGAGGCGGAAAGTACGGGAAGCTGGGCGGCCAGCTCGCGCGCAGACTTCTGGAGGTTCCGCAGGTTGCGGAGGGCAAGGCGGGAGTCGACGATGTCTGTGAGTTCCTGGGCGGCCATGAGTTCGGCCTCTATCCCAGGGTCCCCGAGGACTTCGTCGACAGTCGCGGTGTC
>CAXNDY010000138.1:0-4414 GCA_964201095.1 Saccharofermentanales bacterium | reverse complement strand
GACCGTCGGCACCAAGCCCAGCGACCCGCCCTTCCCCATCGACCCCAACGAGACCCCGGTCTGGCTCAAGCTCCTCCAGGACATCCTCATGTACACCCTCCTCGCCGTCGTCGCCGTCGGACTGGTCGCCCTGATCGGCTACGGCTTCTACCGCCTCTACCGGCGATTCAACGAGTCCCGCCTCCCCGATTCCGACCGCCGCGAATCGCTCGTTCCCAGCCTCGCCGACTTCGTCCAGGCCCGTCTCCGCCGTCCCGCCGCCGCCCTCCGGCCCCTCTTCGGCCAGACCCCCGAGCAGCGCATCCGCCACGCCTTCTACCGCCTCGTCGACGCGCAGCTCCGCCGCGGGCTCCCCTACGACGCCAGTCTCACGGCGCGCGAACGGATCGAACGGCTCGACACCGCCCGTTTCCCGGAACTCCTCGACGTGGTGGACCTCTACGAAAAGGCGCGCTACGGCGCCGGCACCTGCACACGCGACGACGCGGCCCGCATGCAGCGCCTGGTCCGCGGTCTGGTGCACAAGGACCTTGCGCATTTGCGTTGATTGTATTCAACAGAAGTCTTGTAATTCTGCCTTTTGTTGATTACAATCAACTCATCGATGTGCCAGGGAGGTGGAACCTTGATTCAACGCGAGCGCTATATGAAGATTCTCCGTACCTTTCGCGACAAGCCGCTGATCAAGGTCCTGACCGGTCTTCGCCGTTCAGGCAAATCCAGTCTCCTCCGACTTCTTCAGGCAGAGCTTCTGGGTGCCGGGGTCTCCCCGGACCACATCCTTCTCGTCGATTTCGACAATATGGATTTCTTCGGGCTGCGCGATGCGAAATCCCTCCACGACCATTTCCGAAGCCGGATGGAGGAAGAAGGCACCTACTATGTCCTGATCGACGAGGTCCAGGAAGCGAAGGGCTGGGAGCATGTCGTCAATTCCCTGTTGAGTGAACAAAGAAGCGATATCTATATCACGGGGTCGAATTCCCAGATGCTTTCTTCGGATCTGGCGACCTACATCGCAGGGCGCTATGTCGAAATCCCCGTCTCCACCTTGTCCTTCTCGGAGGCACTCGATTTCCGACGTGCCCTATCGGGAAAAGCCGATACCGACATCAAGTCGGAACTCGAGCGGTATATCCGGACCGGCGGATTTCCTGCCGTCCATACCGGCCTCTTCGATGACCAGGAGACCTATCGGATGGTGAAGGACATCTATTCCTCCGCCGTGCTCCGCGACGTGGTCCAGAGGCTCAACCTGCGCAATCTGGACCTGCTGGAGCGAGTGCTGCTCTATGTCTTCGACAATATCGGCAACATCTTCTCGGCGCGCAACACCGCGGCCTATTTCCTCAGCCAGCATCGGAAGATCGACCAGAGCACGATCTTCCACTATCTGAACGCCTTGTCCGATGCCTTCATCATCAACCGGATCCGTCGATACGATGTGCAGGGCAAGGAGATCCTCCAGACCAACGAGAAGTACTATCTCGGCGACGTGTCGCTCGCCTATGCCGCCTTCGGCTTCAAGGACCGGCAGATTTCAGGACTGCTCGAGAACATCGTCCTTCTCGAACTCCAGCGTCGCGGTTACAGCGTCTTCGTCGGAAAATGGGGCGACAGGGAAATCGACTTCGTCGCAGAAAAGCAGGGCGCGAAGATCTACGTTCAGGTCGCCTATCGGATATCCGACTCCGAGAGCACGGCCTCCAGGGAATTCGCCCCCCTCCTGGCTCTCAAGGACCAGTATCCGAAATACGTCGTCTCCATGGACGATTTCCGGAAGGACAACGTGGAGGGAGTCAAGCATCTATACCTTGCGGACTTCCTGCTGATGGACGGATACTGAAGCGTTTCCCGCCTTCGTCGTTCCAGCCCCTATCCTTGCGAATACTTCCGGACGATCCGCCGGTAGCTGCTGAAATAGAGCGGCGTGGACGCCAGCATGCTGTCGACCGAGAACCGGAGCCGCATCTTCGCCCGTTGGCCCGACTCCATCAAGCGGTTCGTCGCCTGCTTCTCCTTGTGGACCACGGACACGGTGTCGTCGACGACGGAGTCGATGTTCGCCTTCTTCAGGTACCACAGCAGGTTCAGTTCCTCCCAGTAGAGGAACGTCTTGGGAAAAAGCTGCGAATAGTGCCGGAAGAACACCGGCGTCAAGAAGAACGCGCACCCCTGCACGACGTGCTTCATGTATCGGTCCGGTCTTTCATAGGGTAACGGCGAAGCGCCCTCATCGGGGCTGTTCGGCTTCAGGAAGCTCCTCACGACCACGCCGGCCAGCAACTTGTAGTAGTACAGAACGGTGCGGACGAGGTTGTCGGTCTGCACGCTGGGCCGCTGGTCGGAGCCGTCCGTCCGAAGGACCCGAGGCGAGATCACCGCGGTGTTCCCGATGTCCATCGACGCGATCCTCTCGAACAGCCCTTCCTGTACGACCACGTCGTTGTTGACGACGAAGACCATATCGCACGCCCGGTTGCGCCGAAGGTGGTTGATCCCGACGTTGTTGCCCCGAGCGTATCCCAGGTTTCGGTCCGAACGGAGGACGTCGACCCTGGGGTCTCCCTGGTACCGCTCGACCAACGTCCGATAGGAGTCGTTCGCCGAGCCGTTGTCCACGATGACCACGGGTTGGTCCGGCAGCGTCTGCGCCAGGATGCTGTCCGCGCATTCGATCGTGTCGGAGAAATTCACGTAGTTCAGGATCACGGAGCCTACTGGAGCCATGGTGCCACCTCCACCTTCGGAATTCGCAAGATAAGACCGATGCAGGGAAATCATTCCGTCATCGTACCGGAAAAGCGCAAGACCGGCAAGCACTCGATTCCGGACTTCATTTGACTCCCCAGAAGGCGTAGAATCGAATCATTCCCATCCCCTTCCCACCAGGTCCGTCAAAGGAGGACGTTCGACATGAAGAGACTGTGCTGCATCCTGCTTGCCCTTCTCCTCGTCCTGCCGGCCGCTGCGTGCTCCGCACCCACGCCCACGGTGACGCCGGTGCCCACGCTGGACCCTGGGACCGTGGCGGTCGTGTTCACCGATTCGGCGCTCGAGGCCAAGGTCCGCAAGGCCATGGGAAAGGCGGAGGGCACGATCACGGTCGGTGAGGCGGAGGCGGTGACCGAACTGAACCTATCCAATGAATGGCAGTCGAATGGGATCCCCGAGAACCTCCTGATCAAGGACATCAGCTCCCTGCAGCCCTTCCAGAATCTGACGCAGCTGGACCTCAGCTTCAATTCGGTCTCGGATCCCAGTATTCTGGCTGGTCTCCCGAAACTGGAGGTCCTTCGACTGGGAGGGAATTCGATTGCCGACGTCTCGTCGCTGGCTGGAATGGTCGGGTTGAAGGAGCTCCATCTCTGGGGCAACAATCAGATCAAGGACATCGCACCTCTGTCGGGGATGGTCCAGATGGGCACTCTCTTTCTGAACGGCAACCAGATCTCCGACCTCCGCGTCGTCGCGAACATGAAGATGCTAGGTTTCCTGGATATCAGCAACAACCAGATCGTGGACCTCACCCCGTTGGTCGGACTTCCGATCACCCGTCTGAAATTGAACGGCAACCCGATCACCGATTTCAGCCCCATCCAGTCCATCTATTCCAAGCTGGTGGACAAGGATTTCGAACTCCTATCGGCGGACGGCATTCCCGCCGACCCCCTCGTCTTCGCCGACGCGAAGTTCGAGAAGGCCCTGCGCGCGGCCATGAACATCCTCGACCGACCGATCACGAAGAAAGACGCCTTCCTGGCGCAGGCCCTCTTCATCGGCAACGACAAGACCGAAGATTCCGCGTTCACCGACATCAGCCCCCTGGTCGACTTCGTGAATCTGTCGTCGCTGGAGTTCAATGCCAATCTGATCGCCGACTTGAGCCCGCTCAGCGGTCTGGTCAAGCTGAAACAACTGGCGATCCCATTCAACAGGGTCGTCGACCTCGCACCCCTTTCGGGCTTGACCCAATTGGAGATCCTGGACCTTCGGTTCAACCAGATCGTCGACGTCTCCCCGTTGGCCAAGCTCGACAAGTTGAACAACCTGCAGCTCCGGGACAACCCCATCGTGGACTTCAGCCCGCTGAAGGACCTCTATTCCAAACTGAAGAACAAGGATTTCGAGCTGGAGTAGTTGCGTCCCGCAGAGCCATCACGCTTCGCGCAGCACTTCGTAGCCGGCGGAGATCACGTTCTGGAAACTGGGAGACAGGCGGTTCCAGTCGCTCAGGTCGACCGTGAAGGGCAGGTCGGACTCCTGTCGAGTGGGTCCCTTATTTCTTCTTGGCGAGTCCCAGCCCCACCAGCACCACCAGTGCGGCCACCGCCGCCACCACAGGAAGCCAGGGTACGGAGTCGCCCGTCTGCGGGTCATCCGAGGGGGTGTCCGCCATGGTCAGCAGGAGGAC
>CAXNDY010000137.1:0-4418 GCA_964201095.1 Saccharofermentanales bacterium | reverse complement strand
CTTCCCAGTCCATCGAGCTTACCCTGCAGGATGGCGTAGCGGAGCTTGCGCATCGCCTCCACCGCTTCCTTCGGGTCATCCTCCCGGACGTAGAGGTTCTCCTGCGTCGTCGGAAGCCGTATCGTCATGTACAGGAGGTCGTCGGAGGCCGGACGCACCGACCGGACCGTCGAAAGGAGCTTCAGGTCCCCCCGCGTGTCGGCGTCGGCCTCGAGCACGGCGGACAGGAGCAGCAGCGCGTCGCCGAGGGCTTCGGGACGGTCGACCTCGACGGAGCCGCCCAATCGATACTGGAGGATGTCGATGCCCTCGATCAGCGGAATCCCTTCCGGTGGGATGCCGGTGCGGGTCTCGAGGGCGACGTGGTCGGCGTCGATGATGACGATGACGTCATGGACGGACAGATAGGCGACCTCCACCCGCTCGACGACCTCGATGGCGATGCGACCCGGATAGCGGTACCGCACCTGCACGGAACGGAGATAGGGGTTGTTCGCCAGAAGCGTCTCCTCCGCGCCGGCATATCGAAGCGAAGTCAGATCGGCCAGGCTCCCGCCGACGCCGGAAAGGAAGCTCTGCCCCTGGACGAGGCCGCAGTCCTTCACGAGCCGTGCCGGGTCGAGGCGGCTGGCACCCGTGACCTCGATCGTCTGCGCGCGGAAAGCGGGGACGAAGCCAAGGAGAAGGACGCCGAGAGCCACCACCGCGACCACGGTGAAGAAGGCGACCTTGTCCGCGTGTTTCCTCATCGGCCGACGGCTCGTTCAGGATAGCCCGTGATGACGCCGTCGACCCCGAGGGAAAGACAGCGGTCCAGGGGACCGACCCGGTCGAGGGTCCATGGAAGCACGCGCTGACCCGACGAGTGGATCCGGGAGACGCGCCCGGCATCGAGGGCGCGGAAATGGGGGTGGACGAAGCGGAAGAACGGCTCGCCCCGGGCATCGCGCCGGGACAACTCCTTCCAGGCGGCCCGATCCAGCCTTTCGACCAGGAGGGCTCGCGGGAAGAGCGGCAGGTGCATGGCGACGGCATCCATCGACGGGACGTCGAAGCTGGACAGGATGGTGCGCGAGGGGTCGAGCCGTCCGTTCACGAGCGCGGCGACCGCGCCGGGCAAGTCCGGGTCGATCGTGGGATCGCCCTTCAATTCGATGTTCAGCCAGAGGCCCGATGCGGCGACGAAGTCGACGACTTCGGAAAGGAGGGGGATCCGTTCGTTGCGGAAGTCTTCGGAATACCAGGCGCCGAAATCGAGCGCACGGAGCTGTTCGAGGGTCATCGACGAAACTAGACCCCGGCCGTCGCTGGTCCGCTGGACATCGGCGTCGTGGAGGACGACGACGGTTCGATCGCGGGAGAGCTGGACGTCGAGCTCGAGACCGTCCGCTCCGAGGTCGCGGGCAAGGCGAAAGGCGGACAGGGTGTTTTCGGGCGAATGACCCGAGGCGCCCCGGTGCGCGAGGACGATCATGAAGGTTCCCCCCTCCCTGCCGCCAGGAGGAGGCAGTCGACGATCCGGTCGGCTGCGTCCTCGCGGGCGAGCCGCTTCGCGGAAGCCGCCATGCGGAGGCGACGGTTCCGGTCCGGTAGGATCTCCTCGAGGAGAATCCGCAGAGCGGAGCCATCGAATGCGGCATCGGCGCACAGGACCGCGGCCCCGATATCGGCCAGCGAGCGGGCGTTGAAGGTCTGGTGGTCGTTCGCCGCGAAGGGGTAGGGCACGAGGATGGAAGGCTTACCCAGCGCGGCGATCTCGGCGCAGGCGCCGGCGCCGGCCCGGCATACGATCAGGTCGGCCGCGGCCATGGCGACGTGGGGTTCCTCGAGGTACGAAACCAGGCGCAGCTCGTCCGACCGCGCCCGAAGGGATTCGCTGTCGCGCATGGCTTCGTCGTAGAGGCCATCGCCCGTGGAGAGGAGGATCCGGCAACCGGAGGGGGAAGGACCCTGCAGCAGCATGCCGGTGATGGCGCGGTTGATCGACCGCGCGCCCTGGCTTCCGCCCAGGGCGAGGACGAAGGGAATCTCGTCGGGGATCCCGAGGGCGCGCCGCGCGTCGTCGCGGTCGGCGGTGAAGAAGACGGGGCGTACGGGATAGCCCGTCTGAAGGGTGTCGACGCCTTTCGGGAAGTTTCCACCGGAATCCTGGAAACTCACGCAGACGAAGCGCGCCTTTCGGGACAGCAGGCGGTTCGCGCGGCCGGGATAGGCATTCTGCTCGTGGAGCACGACCGGAATCCGGAGGCGGTTCGCGGCGAAGACGACCGGTCCGCAGACGTACCCACCGGTTCCGAGCACGACGTCCGGACGGAATTCGCGCAGTACGCGCAGGGCTTCCCTCCGACCCGCGATCAGGTCGGCGATGGCCTTGAAGGCTGCGAAGGAGAGCCGGTTGGGGAAACCGCTCGCGCGGATGGAGTGGAAGGCGAATCCGGCGCGGGGAACGACGCGGGACTCCAGACCGTGCGCGGTTCCGATGAAGAGCACCGCGGTATCGGGAGCGCGGAGACGGAGGGCAGCCGAGACGGCCAGGGCGGGGTGGATGTGGCCGCTGGTGCCACCGGCCGCCACGGCGATGCGGAGCGGACGCGTCATGACCGGCCTCCTCTCGATGCGGGGACCACGGTCTTCCGCTGCGTGCGCGAAACCGACAGCACCATGCCGACGGCCATGAGGAAGATCAGATTGCTGCTTCCGCCGTAGCTGAAGAACGGCAGGGAGATGCCCGTCGGCGGAATCGAATTCGTCGCCACCCCGATGTTGAGCAGGGCCTGGAGGGCCAGGAGAATGGTGTACCCGGCGGCGATGATGGACCCGAAGGTCGAGGTGGCGCGGCGGGCGAGGAAGACGCCCCGGAAGAGAAGCGCCAGGAAGAGGATCAGCACCAGGATGGCGCCGACGAATCCGAGTTCCTCGCCGATGATGGCGAAGATGTAGTCGTTGTAGGACATGGGGAGATAGCCGTACTTCTGGCGGCCTTGACCCAGACCCACCCCCATGAGCCCGCCCGCCCCGATGGCCTGGACCGCCTGGCGCGGCTGCCAGCTCTGATCGTCGTCCGCCGCTTCCGGTTGGAAGAAGGTCTCGAGCCGTTCGCCGACGTACGTCAGGTTCGTGTACTTCTGGATGGAGGGGGGAAGCACGGGGACGAGCGCCAGGACGAGCATTCCCAGCAGCACGGCGAAGATCAGGAGAACGGCGACTCCGGCAAGGATCGAGGAGGCACGAGCGCCGGATAGGCAGATCACGGCGCCGGCGATGAGCGAAAGGATGATGACGCCGCTCATGTGCGGCTCCATCGCGACGAGCAGGAGCAGGGGCAGGAGCAGGACGACGGGAAGCAGGAACTCGTACCAGGTGCGGGCGGAAAGGCTCCCGATCCGGGAGCCGCGGTCGAGAAAACCCTGCGAGCGCCGGAGTTCGAGTCGGGAGTAGTAGACCGCGAGGCAGAAGACGATCAGGAACTTGACGATCTCGCTGGGCTGCAGCTGGTACGAGCCGAACATGAACCAGCGGCGTCCTCCGCCGATGACCTTGCCGATGCCGGGGATGAGGACGAGGACGAGGATCGCGACGCACGCGCCGTAGAGGAGGATCGCGAGCTTCGGACGATCGAGACGGCGCAGGTTCTGGAGACCGAGGAACAGGCAGGCGGTCCCGCCGAGCAGCGTGAAGAGGACCTGTCGCGTGAAGAAGTACATCGGGCTCTCGTCGTTCGAGAGTCCCTCGAACATGCTGGCCGACAGGAGCATGACCAGTCCGAAGCAGACCAGTCCGAGGACGAGGAAGAGGAAGACGGGGTCCATGGGGCCCGGACCCTGCCGGACGCGTTCGGGAACCGGCTGGACGCGCGGGGGGGTTCCCGTGCGGGGTGGAGGCCCGGCGTTTCTGCCCTTCATGCCGCCCCCCTACAGGAGGATCGTCGCGGCCGCGACGAGGCAGCCGGCGAAGGCGATGGCCGTGAAGACGACGACGATGCGGACCTCGCTCCAGCCGCCGAGCTCGAAATGGTGATGGATCGGGGACATGCGGAAGATGCGCGTCCGGGTCCGCTTGAACCAGAAGACCTGGATGGCGACCGATCCCGCTTCGCAAACATAGACGATGCCGGCCGGAATCAGGATCCACGGGCAACCCATGAGGATGGAGACGCCCGCGAGGCCGGCACCCAGCGCCATGGAGCCCGTATCGCCCATGAAGACGCGGGCGGGGTGGCGGTTGTAGAAAAGGAATCCGAGACAGCCTCCGACGATGGAGAAGGAGAAATAGGCGATGGCGCGTCGGTCGTCGACGAGCTCCGGAAGCGAAAGTGCGAGGAGCCCGAGCGTTGCGGCCACCACGGACGTCACACAGGAGGCGAGTCCATCGACGCCGTCGGTGATGTTGACGGCGTTGGTGACGATGTACAGGAAGAC
>CAXNDY010000136.1:0-4438 GCA_964201095.1 Saccharofermentanales bacterium | reverse complement strand
GGGTATTCCTTATGGTCGGCGGCGGTATCGTCATCCTCCTCGGACTCCACCAGACGGGGCTGCTCCATCTGGTCTTTCTCGAACGGGAGAGGCGCCTGCAGCTGTCGGCTAGGAAGGATGACAAGGAAAACGTTAGCCCGAAGGGTCCGAGGACCGGCATATTGGGATCCTATCTCCTGGGCCTGACCTTCAGTTTCGGCTGGACACCCTGCATCGGTCCCGTCCTCGCGACGGTGCTGGTACTCGCCTCGAGCGGCAATCAGGTCCTCTACGGTGGCGCCATGATGCTGATCTACACGCTGGGACTCGCCGTCCCCTTCCTTCTGATCGCGGTTTTCACCGACTTGCTTCTACGGACGTTCCGCAGGATCAACAAGTACCTGCCCGTGATCCGGATCGTCGGCGGCGTCCTGATCATCGCCATGGGCATCCTGCTGATGACCGACAATCTGAATGTGTTCGCAAGCCTGTTCCCGCCGAATTGACGGCAGGACAAGGCATCAGGGACTGAGAGCGGTCCCGGAAAGGTTTCGATAGGTGGATGAAATGAAAAGGATGAGAAGGAATGAGGCAGGGAGACCTGTCCTGCGGATGACCGGAGCCCTGCTGCTCGCCGGAGTGCTGGCGCTGTCCGGATGCGCGGCGGCGACGCCGACCGTGACCTCGGCCCCATCTGCGCAGATGACCGAAAAGGACTTCACCCTGATGTCGGTCGACGGGGTCAGCGTGACCTTGAACGACACGGTGGGCAAGAAGGTCTACATCAAGTTCTGGGCGTCCTGGTGCTCGATCTGCCTGGCGGGCATGGGGGAGTTCATCGATTTATACGACAGCAAATCCATGTCGGAAGATGTGGTCGTCCTGACCGTGGTCTCGCCCGGCAAGAGCGGGGAGAAGTCCGTCGAGGATTTCAAGACGTGGTTTGCGGGGCGGGGATGGAAATTCATCGTGCTTCTGGACGATGACGGCGAGGTGGCGAGAGCCTACGGGGTCCGAGGTTATCCGACTTCCGTCTTCATAGACTCCATGGGCCGGATTGCGAAATCACAGCCGGGGCACATCGATAATGCGGGAATCGACGAGATCCTCGCGACGATGCAGTAGGGAGGGAGAAATCATGAAAGCGAATGGCAGGGGGCTCATCCGGCCTGTTTTGGTGGTGGCGGTCGTCGCCGTCCTGGTGCTGGCGGGCGCGCTGGCAGGAGCGGGGTCATGGCTGACCAAGGCGCCGACACCGACACCGACCGGAACGGAGGACCAGGGGCGTTTCCCGGACAATCCGAACCTGAAGGTCGACTATTCCACGGTGGATCTTGCGGAGATCTGGCTCGCCGGCGGGTGCTTCTGGGGCGTCGAAGCCTACATGGCCAGGGTCTACGGGGTAGCGGACGCGAGCGTCGGCTATGCGAACGGGAAGACGGAGAAACCCTCCTATGAGGATGTCAGCTACAAGAACACCGGACACGCCGAAACGGTCTACGTGCGGTACGATCCGAAGCGCATCAGCCTCGAAATGCTGCTGGTAGCCTTCTTCAACACCTTCGACCCCACCCAGGAGAACCGACAGGGCAATGATATCGGGTCTCAGTACCGGTCCGGCATCTACTACAGGGAAGGGACCGATACCGGCGTGATTGCCCAGGTCGTGGCAGGCATCCAGGCACAGTATGACAAGCCGGTCGTCACGGAGGTCCTTCCTCTCGCGAACTACTACCCGGCGGAGGAATACCATCAGGACTATCTGGAGAAGAATCCCGACGGGTATTGCCACGTGGACTTCTCCACCCTCGGAACGGATGCTGTCGTGACGGTCGACCCGTCCCTCTACAGCAAGCCTGACGACGCGACCCTGCGGAAGATCCTGACCGCCGCCCAGTACGCGGTGACCCAGGAGAACGACACGGAGCATGCCTATTCCAACGAGTACTGGGACAACCATGATCCAGGCCTCTACGTGGACGTCGCGACCGGGGAGCCCCTCTTCTCGTCCGCGGACAAGTTCGACTCCGGCTGCGGCTGGCCGAGCTTCACCCGGGCCATCGACCCCCTCGTGGTGACCTATATCGAGGACACGACCTTCGGAATGGTCCGGACGGAAGTGCGCAGCCGGGTCGGCGACTCCCACCTCGGGCACGTCTTCGAAGACGGCCCGGTCGACCGCGGCGGTCTCCGGTTCTGCATCAACAGCGCGTCCATCCGGTTCATCCCGTTGGCCGACATGGTGTCCGAAGGCTACGGCGACTTCGTTCGTGCTATCATGGTCGCATGAAGGACGCCTGTCAGGCGGGGAGGAACGATGGGGTATCGATTGCTCATCGTGGATGATGAACCACTGATCCGCCAGGGGATCGGGCAGCTGCTCGACCGGGAAGCGCTTTCCCTCTCCGAGGTCCTCGAGGCCGCGGACGGGGTGGAGGCGCTTTCTCTCATTGCGGAGAAGCACCCCCGGATCGTGCTGGCCGACATCAACATGCCCCGGATGGACGGTCTTGCCCTCGCCCGCGCGATTCAGCAGCTCGACCGGGAAATTCGCGTCGTGATCATCACCGGGTTCGACTACTTCGACTATGCGGTGGGCGCTCTCAAGGCCGGAGTGGCGGATTTCCTGCTCAAGCCCGTGTCCCGGTCCGACGTCCATGAGCTGGTCCGCAGACTCGTGGCCGGTCTCGACGAAGATGAGGCCCGCCGTGTCGCTCTCGCCTCTCTCGCGGAGATCTCCCGACTCGAGGGGACCGCGACCGCCGAGGACCCGGAATACAGGGGCCGAATCCGGCGCGTGATGGACGAGCACCTGTCCGACCCCGACTTCTCACTTGGCGTCCTCGCCCGTTCGATCAACCTCAGTCCCGGCTACCTGAGCGGGCTCTACAAGGACTATTTCGGGATGCCCTTTCAGGACCACCTCGTCGCGCTCCGCCTGGAGCGAGCCAAGATCCTGCTTCTCTCGACGAATCGCCGGGTCTATGAGGTGGCGGCCGAGGTCGGCTTCGACGACCCGAACTATTTTTCAAGCCGATTCCGCAAGCAATACGGCCTGTCCCCGAACCAATACCGCGGGCAGGTCACGGGTGCGGGACCATGAAACACTGGCATCAGCGTCCCCTGCGCACCCAGCTGCTCGCGTTCTTCCTGCCCGTATCCCTGGTCATCGTCCTGCTGCTCGGCGCCGCGCTCTTCTACAGTGCCTCCCTGATCCTCACCGGAGAGGCGGAGGATGCCACGGTCATGGCCATCGAGACGAGCGGTCATCAGCTCGAGATGTACATCGACGACCTGAAGGGTCTCTCCCTGCTGCTGGTCGAGAGCCCGGCCGTGATCCGCTACTTCTCCGAGACCGGCGGGGCAACGGAGGACCTATCCGACATCGACGCCCTGCTCGCCTCCATCCTCTCGGCGAATCCGGATATCTGTTCCCTTTTCCTCATCGGGACGGACGGCCGTGTCGTCACGAACGAGAAGGGACTCGACATGGCGGCCCTGGACGACCTGAAGTCACAGGACTGGTACAAGGCCGCCCTTGGTGGCGGAATGCCCGTGCTGACCTCCGCACGGATGCAGGAATTCACCATGGACCGGGACGCCTGGGTGGTCTCTCTAGGCCGTGTGCTGTCGGACGACGCCGGTCGGCCAGCCGGCATCCTGCGCATCGACATGAAGTACCACGCGATCGAAGCCATCCTCGGCCGGCTCGATCTGGGCGTCCGCGGCACGGCGTTTCTTGTGAACGTCGACGATCGTCTGGTCTACCACCGCGACACGTCCTTCTTCACGGATGACGCGAAGCGGCTGGAGCTGATCCGGAAATTGGACATGCCGTCTTCCGAACTGACCCGGTCGGGACTTCTCGTCCACGTGTACCCGTTGGCGAACGCGGACTGGCGGCTGGTCGGTCTGGCCTCGCTCGATGGCGTAGCCCGCATGCAGCGGGACATCGTCCTGGTCCTCTGGGGACTTGGGTCCGTCCTGTTCCTGCTGGCGCTGGGAATCACCGGGGTCTTCGTCCGCAGCGTCTCCCGGCCCGTCCAGCGGCTGGAGCAGGCCATGGCGCAGGTGGAGAACGGGGTGCCCGGCATGGAGTCCGCACTGGCCGGCGCGCTCGACGATGGACCGATGGGCAGCGCGGAGATCGCGGACTTGACCCGACACTTCCGTCACATGCTCGAGCGCATCCGGTCCCTCGTCGAGGAAGTCCGGAACAAGGAGACCTCCCTTCATGCTGCCGAGCTGCAGACGCTCTACAGCCAGGTGAACCCCCATTTTCTCTACAACACGCTGGACACAATCGTATGGCTGGCCGAACTCGGGGACAAGGAGCGCGTTGTCTCGACATGCCAGTCTCTTGCCCGCTATCTTCGACTGTCCCTGCACGGAGGAAGCAACCGGACGACCGTTCGGGAGGAGTTGGATCTCGTGCGGCAGTACCTGCTCATCCTGAAGG
>CAXNDY010000135.1:0-4438 GCA_964201095.1 Saccharofermentanales bacterium | reverse complement strand
GTCGTGCACCCGGCGGCCGCCATGGCTTCGAGTTCCGCGCGGAAATGGACGGGGCTCGTCATGTGCGTGGACAGGTAGGTCGGGACGTCGGCGATGTCGCCCTGTGCCGTTCCGGAGGTATTCGAATAGAGGACGGAGCCGGGCATGGGCAATCCGTAGGCGAGGCCGCGCGCGTAGTTCTGCAGCCCGAGGGCGGCCGTGCTCATGAGCGGGGTGTGGAACGCGCCGTTGACGGCCAGGCGGACGGTCCTGCCGGCGCCGGCGGCCTTGAGGCGCTCGGCGGCGAGGACCGCGGCGTCCTCGTGGCCGGCGATGACCACCTGACCCGGACAGTTGTAGTTGACGGCGGCGACGAAGAGCCCGGGAAGCTCGGCGGCGACTTCGGCGCAGATGCGCTCCACCGTGGCGTCGTCGAGTCCGAGAACGGCGAACATGGCGCCGGGGGTGCACTCGCACTGCTCCTGCATGACCCGGGCGCGCTCGGCGACGAGGCGCGCGGCATCGGCGACGGTCATGACGCTGGCGGCCGAGAGCGCGGCGTATTCGCCGAGGGAGAAGCCGGCGAAGGCGCCGCCGGAGAGTCCGGTGCGCTCCTTCAGGGCGGCGTGGGCGGCCAGCGAGAGGACGAGGATCGCGGGCTGCGCGTAGAGCGTCTGCGTCAGGCGCGCGGCCTCCTCCTCGGGGGAATCGGCACCGAGACGGAGCACGTCCCAGCCGAGGACGTCCGAGGCCTCCCCGTAGACGAGACGCGCCGCGGGACTCGCTTCGCAGAGGGACTTTCCCATGCCGGCGTACTGGGATCCCTGCCCGGAAAACAGATAGGCGTTCATGTGGCGGCCTCCTCGTCTCCGACCCTTCCGGCTTGACAGAGCCGAGGAAGGGTTGTATCCTTTTGCTTGTCCTTTGACTATCAAAATAAACCAAAAACACACGGTTGGCAAGGAGGCGTCCCACTTGATCGAGGCAGGCATCATCGGCACTGGAAGCTACCTTCCCGACGTCGTCGTCACCAACAAGGACATGTCCGGCATCGTCGAGACCTCGGACGAGTGGATCACGACCCGCACGGGCATCTCCGAGCGTCACCTCTCCTCCGGCGAACCGACCTGGTTCATGGGCGCGGTCGCCGCGAAGAAGGCCCTGGCCGCCGCCGGACTCGACCCCCTCGCGCTCGACCTGATCCTGGCGACGACCGTGACGCCCGACTACTACTGCCCGTCCCTAGCCTGCATCATACAGGCTGAGGTCGGTGCCGACAACGCCTTCGCCTTCGACATCGGCGCCGCCTGCAGCGGGTTCGTCTTCGCCCTCGACGTGGCCTCGAAGTACATCGCCGCGGGGACCGCGAAGAACGTCCTGATCGTCAGCGCCGAATGCCTGTCCAAGATCACGGACTATTCGGACCGCGAGACCTGCGTGCTGTTCGGCGACGGAGCCGGCGCGGTCGTCGTCTCCAAGGGGCACGGCCAGATCCTCGCATCCCACCTGAAGTCCGAAGGGAAGGGCGGCGGCGCCCTCGTCAGCCGCGCCCTCGCCATCGAGCACCCCTTCCTGGAAGGGACCGGCGTCAACCCGGACGGCTGGGATTCCGACTTCCAGGAGCGCTTCCCCCTGATCGACGAGAAGTTCATCCGCATGGACGGGACCGAGGTCTACAAGTTCGCGGTGCGCGCCGTCGTCGACTCCATCCAGGCCGTCGTCGCGGACGCCGGCGTTCCGCTCGCGGACATCGACCACTTCGTCCTCCACCAGGCCAACTTCCGCATCCTCGAAGCCGCCGCCCGCCGTCTCGGCGTCAAGATGGACCGCTTCGTCGTCCACATCGGCGAGATGGGCAACGCCTCCTCGGCCTCCATTCCCATCTGCCTCGACAACATGGTCCGGGACGGCCGCCTGCACAAGGGCGAGAAGGTCGTCATGTCGGGATTCGGCGCCGGGCTGACCTATGGAGCCATGCTCATCGCGTTCTGACCCCGCTCCCCCGCACGGAAAGGAGACACCATGACCGCTTCCGAAGGCACGCCCACCACTCCCGTGAGATCCTCCCGCCCCGTCGCCATCGTCACCGGCGGCTCCCGCGGCATCGGCGCCGCCATCTGCCGTCGCCTCGCCGCGGATGGCTTCGATGTCGCCCTCTCCTACCGCAGCGGCCAGGAGCAGGCCGAGGCCGTCGCAGCCGACTGCCGCGCCGCGGGCGTCCAGGCGCTCGCCGTCCGCGCGGACGCCGCCTCCTCCGAGGACTGCGCCGCCTTCGTCTCCTCCGTCCTCGCCGCCTTCGGCCGCATCGACGCCCTCGTGAACAACGCCGGCATCACCCGCGACGGACTCGCCATGCGGATGAGCGACGACCAGTTCGACGCCGTCGTGTCCGTCAACCTCAAGGGCGCCTTCGTCATGGCCCGCCAGGTGCTGCCCGCGATGATGAAGGCCCGCTCGGGACGCATCGTCAACATCTCCTCCGTCGCCGGCGTCTACGGCAACGCGGGGCAGGCCAACTACTCCGCCGCGAAGGCCGGTCTGATCGGCCTCACCCTGTCCCTCTCCAAGGAGGTCGGCTCGCGCGGCATCACGGTGAACGCCGTCGCCCCGGGCTTCATCGAGACCGACATGACCGCCGCCTTGAACGAGAAGATGCGCGAAGCCGTCCTGTCCCGGATCTCCCTCGGTCGCTTCGGAAACCCGGAGGACGTCGCGGGCGCGGTCTCTTTCCTTGTGTCCGCAGATGCGTCATACTTGACTGGACAGACGATCGTCGTGTCCGGTGGACTGTCCCTATGATTTTCGACCGCTCCACGACGTCCGCGAAGGAGGACCCCATGCGCTTGACCGAACCTGTACGAGGAAGAAGAGTGGTCATCACCGGCATGGGGGTCCTGTCCCCCGTCGGAAGCACCGTCGAGGCCTTCTGGGATAGCCTGAAGGCGGCACGCCACGGCTTCACCCGCATCGACACCTTCGACGTGACCCCCTACAAGGTCCAGCTGGCCGGTCAGATCCACGGCTTCGACCCCCTGTCCTTCCTGGACCGCAAGGAAGCCCGCCGCATGGACCGCTACTGCCACCTGGCCATGGGCGCCGCGAAGCAGGCCATGGAGGACAGCGGTCTGGACGTCGCCGCGGTCGGCGCCTTCCGCGTCGGCACCATCATCGGCAGCGGCGTCGGCGGCCTCGACACGCTCCACGACGAATACGAGAAGCTCTTCAAGCTCGGCGACGCCACCCGGACGTCTCCTCTCTTCATCCCGATGTTCATCCCCAACATGGCCGCCGGCCTGGTCTCCATGGCCTACGGCGCCAAGGGCGCTAACTTCTGCGTCACCTCGGCCTGCGCTACCAGCGCGCACTGCCTGGGCGAGGCCTTCCGCGCCATCAAGTACGGGCACATCGACGCCTGCATCACCGGCGGCAGCGAAGCGCCCATCACGCCCATCGCCGTCGGCGGATTCACGAACATGACCGCCCTTTCGCAGAATCCGGACCCGGACACCATCTGCCGCCCGTTCGATCTGAACCGCGATGGATTCGTCATGGCCGAGGGCGCAGGGGTCCTGATCCTCGAGAGCCTCGACCTCGCTCTGGAGCGCGGCGCGAGGATCTATGCCGAGATCGCCGGATATGGGGCCACCGCGGACGCCTTCCACATCACCAGCCCCGACCCCGAAGGTGAAGGCGCCGCGATGTCCATGCGCCTCGCGATGCTGGAGGCGGGCGTGGAGCCGGACCAGGTCGACTACGTCAACGCCCACGGCACCAGCACGCCGCTGAACGACAAGTACGAGACCAACGCCATCAAGAAGGCGCTTGGCGAGCATGCCGCGAAGGCCGCGGTCAGCTCGACCAAGTCGATGACCGGGCATCTGCTCGGAGCGGCCGGCGCCGTCGAGGCCATGGCCTGCGCCCTCGCGCTGCGGGACGGCATCCTGCCTCCGACGCGCGGGCTCCTCACGCCGGACCCGGACTGCGACCTCGACTACGTACCCAACACGGCGCGCAGGACCGACGCGAAGGTCGCGCTGAGCAATTCGCTGGGATTCGGCGGGCACAACGCCACGCTGTGCATCAAGCGCTACGAGGGGTGAACGAAATGGAAGGAAAGCAGACCACCTTCGACAATCTCGACATCGCGCGCGTCGCGAAGCTGATGCACCAGATGCGGGAGAACGGCATGACCCGCCTCGAACTCGAGGTGGAGGGCGTGAAGCTCACCCTGGAACGCGGTCGAGCCGGGTCCTTCGTGGAGACGGCCGTTTCCGCCGCCACAGAGTCCACGTCCGCGACCGCCGCCCCCGCTGCAGCGCCGACGTCGACGGCGGTCCCTGCGTCCGCCCCAACGACGCCCGCGGCGCCGCCTGCGCCGCCGGCCGTCGAAGCGCCGGTCGGCCACATCGTCAAGTCGCCCATCGTCGGCATCTTCTACGCCTCCCCCTCCCCCGACGCC
>CAXNDY010000134.1:0-4444 GCA_964201095.1 Saccharofermentanales bacterium | reverse complement strand
GCCTTCTCCGACGGAAAGTTCAACTTCACGACGCAGTTCGGCGGCTGGCTGGGCGACTACATCAGCTCCGAGGAGGTCATGGCCCTCATCGAATACGTCGACTCCGTCAACCAGACCTTCGGCGCGACGGACGTCGTCTTCTCCACCTTCACCGAGGATGCGGACCGCATCCGCCGCCTGGCGCTGGGGTGCGACCTCCACCTCCTCGACGCCCGCTGCAAGCACCTCGGCACCGAGAAGAACCGGGAGATCCTCGCGCTCCAGTACAAGTGGCTCGACGAGCGCCTGGACCTGATGTGCGGCACCCAGGTCCACGCCATCCACAAGAAGACGGACGGCACGGGCTTCGACCTCGAGACGGGGAAGGGCCACATCGGATGCCGCTATCTCGTCGCCGCCCCCGGGCGCTCCGGCGCCGAATGGTTCACCGGCCAGTGCCGGACCCTCGGACTCGACCTGATCAACAACCAGGTCGACCTGGGCGTGCGTGTCGAACTCCCCGCCGCGGTCTTCAAGTCCGTGACGGACGCCGTGTACGAGGCGAAGCTGCTCTACCGCACCAAACTGTACAAGGACGTCGTCCGCACCTTCTGCATGAACCCTTACGGATATGTCGTCACGGAGAACACCGACGGCATCATCACGGTCAACGGCCACAGCTACACCGATCCGGCGCTGCGCAGCGAGAACACGAACTTCGCCCTACTCGTCAGCAATCGGTTCACTTCCCCGTTCCGGGAGCCATACCAGTACGGCAAGCGGATCGCCTCGCTGTCCAACATGCTGGGCGGCGGTGTCCTGCTGCAGCGCTTCGGGGATCTGGTCAGCGGCAATCGCACCAACGCGCACCGGATGGAGAAGAGCTTCGTCCGTCCCACGCTGGACGCGACACCGGGGGACCTGAGCCTCGTCCTGCCGAAACGACATCTGGACAACATCATCGAGATGATCCATGCCCTCGACCGCTTCGCTCCGGGAACGGCCAACCACGACACCCTCCTCTATGGGGTAGAGGTCAAGTTCTACAGTTCACGCCTGACGTTGTCGAACGACCTCGAGACGCAGCTGCCGGGCTTCTACGCGGCCGGAGACGGCGCCGGCATCACGCGGGGGCTCTCCCAGGCCGGCGCGAGCGGTGTCCTGGCGGCCAGAAGCATCCTGAAGCGGACGAACTGACATGTGCGCGACCTTCCGGATCGATTTCGAGGAGGACGCGGAGACCCTGCGGGAGATCGCCCGGAGGATCGAGGAGAAATACGGAATCGACCGCATGACCGACCTCTCCCGCAACGACCGGTTTCCACGCTCGGAAGCGCCGGTCGTCTCGAAGGACGGCATCGGTCTCCTCCAGTGGGGATTTCCGCTTCCGGGCGATTCCACGTCCCGGGTCCTGTTCAACGCGCGTAGCGAGACGGTCCTCGAAAAGCCGATGTTCCGATCGAGCGCCGCGCGACGCTGCGCCGTCCCGGCGACCTCGTTCTACGAGTGGGACCACCGCAGCGGAAAGCCTTCGCGCGTCCGGATCCGGCTGGAATCCGACCCGTTCTTCTACATGGCCTGCCTGTGGAACCGTTTCCGCAAGGAGGACGGGACGACGCTGAACGCCTTCGTCCTGCTGACGACGACACCGAACGGACTGATTGCGCCGTTCCACGACCGGATGCCCTGCCTTCTCGCTCCCGAGGACCTCGACGCCTGGATCGCCGAAGGGAAGGGGACCGCCGACGCGCTCGCCCGGTTGGGACCGTTCCAGGGCGCGATGCGCCTGGAGGCAGCATGATGGACAGCAAGACGATGAAATCCTACCGTGTCCCATGCCTTTCTGCGGCCGACGACGTACTGACGATTCCGCGCGCTCGCATCGACGAGGCTCCGTGGGGTGGCACGTATCGTCCGAGGAGCGAGGCGGCCGTCGGTTGGTTGCCGGACGGACTCGAGGTCCTGCTGACCTGCTGGGAGGTGGACCCGAGGACGACCGAAAGCGCGCCCAACGCGGACGTCTACAAGGACAGCTGCCTCGAGTTCTTCCTGACCCCATATCCGGAGGTCTCCGACGCCTATCTGAACTTCGAGTTCAATTCACGGGGAACGCTGCTGCTGGGTTGCGATGGCCCGGAAAAGGAGAGGATCCGACTCGCCGAAGCGGAAGGGTCCCTTTTCGCCATCCGGCCGTTGCGCCTCGACGGCGGCCGCGCCTGGGGCATCCGCTTCCACATCCCGTTCTCTTTCCTGGAAAGCCGGTTCGGACCTCCCCGCATGCTCCCCGGGCACGCCTTCCGCGGAAACTTCCAGAAGTGCGGCGACCTGTGCGCCGTGGAACACTATCTGAGCTGGAATCCGATCGACGCGCCGCAACCCGATTTCCACCGGCGGGAATGCTTCGGAGCGCTCCGAGTGGACCCGTTCTGATATAATCCAGATAGGCTCATCGACCGGACCCGTCCGGCAGCATGGAGGAGAGTTTCATGGGAATCATGGATTTCATCAAGTCCCAGTTCATCGAGGTCATCGAATGGACGGAGACGTCCGCGGATACGATGGTGTACCGCTTCCCCGTCCAGGGCAAGGAGATCAAGATGGGGGCGCAGCTGACCGTGCGCGAGTCGCAGTCCGCCGTCTTCGTCAACGAGGGGACGATCGCGGATGTCTACGGGCCGGGCCGCTACGAGCTGACCACCCAGAACATGCCCATCCTGACCAAGCTGAAGTCCTGGAAGTATGGATTCAATTCACCCTTCAAGGCCGAGGTTTACTTCGTGAACACGCGGCAGTACACCGACCGCAAGTGGGGCACCACGAACCCCATCATGATGCGCGACAAGGAGTTCGGCCCCCTGAGACTCCGCGCGTTCGGCATCTATTCCTTCAAGGTCGAGAAGCCCGAGGTCTTCCTAAGGGAAGTCTTCGGCACCTCCGCCGAATTCACCGTCGACGCGATCGAAGGGCAGATCAAGCGCTCCATCGTCTCCGGCCTGAGCGACATGCTCGGGGAAGCGAACATCCCCGCCCTCGACCTCGCCTCCCGCTACGACGAGCTCAGCGCGCTCGCCAAGGACCGCATGCAGGCCCGCGTATCCGGCTTCGGCCTCGTGCTGTCCACGTTCTTCATCGAGAACATCTCCCTCCCCGAAGAAGTCGAAAAGGTCCTCGACAAGCGCACCTCCATGGGCGTCATCGGCGACCTCGGTAAATACGCCCAGTACCAGTCCGCGGAAGCCATCCGCGAAGCGGCCAACAACCCGAACGGCGGGGTCGCGGGAGCGGGGGTCGGACTGGGCGCCGGCGTCGCCCTCGGTCAGATGATGGGACAATCCCTGAATGCGGCCGCAGCCGCAGCCGCTTCCGCACAGACGCCACAGGCCGCTCCGGTGGCCGCTGCGGCTGCCGCCGCTTCCTGCCCGTCCTGTGGAAAGCCCGTCGCCGGCTCCCCGAAGTTCTGTCCCGAGTGCGGCGGCAAGATGGAGCGCAAATGCGCGGCCTGCGGTGCCGGCCTCGGCGGAGCGAAGTTCTGCCCGGAATGCGGCGCCAAGGCGTGACGAAGGGGGGCCTTACCGATGGATGAGAAACCAGAGCAGGTCCTGGAGCAGGCCGATGTCCAGTGGAAATGCGCTTCCTGCGGCGGGCAGCGCGTCTTCGACCCAGACACCCAGAAATTGAAATGCGAACAGTGCGGTGGCGTGACCGAATTGTCGGTCCCGGCCTCGGGCTCCATCATCGAATACGACTTCGCCACAGCGCAGGACCTCACCGACCCCGTATGGAACGCCTCGGTCCACACCTTCCAGTGCTCTTCCTGTGGAGCGAAGACCATTCTCAGTGCCGTCGAGACCTCCAGCCGCTGCGCTTTCTGCGGTTCCCCCCACGTCGCCGCCGCGACCTCCGTGCTCGGCCTCCGTCCGGAATCCGTCGTCCCCTTCAAGGTCCATCGCAAGCAGGCCAACGAGGCGTTCCGCCTTTGGCTGTCGAAGCGCTTCTTCGCCCCCGCGGCGGTCAAGAAGGAGTACCTCCAGGATCGGATCTCCGGGGTCTACCTGCCGTATTGGACCTATGATGCCGGCACCGAGTCGGATTACACGGCTCAGGCCGGCGACTACTACTACGTGACGGTGTCGCACCAGGAGATGCAGAACGGCAAGTCCGTCACCGTGCGGCGACAGGAACGGAGGATCCGCTGGCGCTTCGTCTCCGGCCGATACAACCAGGCCTTCGATGACGTGCTGGTAGCCGCGTCGAAGACCGTCGAAACCAAATGGCTCGACAAGCTGGAGCCTTTCCCGATGGAGGCACTGCAGCCCTATCGCCCCGACTTCCTGTCCGGTTTCTCGGCGGAGCGCTATGGAATCGACCTCAAGGAGGGATTCACGTTCGCCCAGCAGAAGATGGACACCCAGATCCGGCAGGGCATCACGCACAGCATCGTCGCCGATGAGGTGAGGATCACGAG
>CAXNDY010000133.1:0-4459 GCA_964201095.1 Saccharofermentanales bacterium | reverse complement strand
TTCGCGGTCGAGCGGAACGGCCGCGTCGACTCCGTGCTGCTCCGCTACAACGAGTCCTACATCGTCTACAGCCGTTTCGGCGACTTCGACCCGCAGCCGCTGCTGCGCACGATCGGGAAATACCCGGAGCGCATGCTGTCCGGCAAAAGGGAAATCCTCGAGCGCCTGCGGCCGTTCCTGCCGGACCTCCGCTTCCGCGACACCCACCTTTCGCGGCTCGAGACCGTCCAGGACGCCGGTGGTCCGGCCGTCTCCGACGCGGTCGACCGCGCGGTCGAAGCCGACGTCGAGGAACTGGTCGACCTGTACTGCCGGATCGACGAATTCGAGACGAAGCACCGCAGGGACGGCGAGATCGTCGCCATGAGGCGCACGATTGCCGAAGACACCGGCCGCTACTACCTGATCCGGCGCGAAGGCCGCATCGTCTCCGCAGCCGCCACGGTCGCCGAGAATTCGGCCTCCGCCATGGTCGTGGCCGTCGCCACCGACCCGGCGTTCCGCGGACAGGGACTCGCGACCCGTGTGGTATCCGAACTCTGCCGGGACGTCCTGTCCGGTGGACGCGCCTTCCTCTGCCTGTTCTACAGCAATCCGGTCGCCGGCGCGATCTATCGCCGCATCGGGTTCCGGGAGACCGGACTCTGGACCATGGCCAGTATAGGGAAGGAACCGGAGCCGGCCGTTGTCGGCGAGGACAAGACGAAGGAGATCGAATGAAGGACGAAAGACTCACCCGACTCGCCCACCTGATGCTGCACCACTCGCTGGACGTGCAGCCCGGGGCGCTGTTCCAGATCGACGCCTCCGTGACCGCGAAGCCGCTCGTGAAGGCCCTGCTCGAGGAAGCGGCACGCATCGGCGCCTTCGCGACCGTGAAGCTGGAGGACGAGGAGATCCGCCGCCTCCTGGCCGACCGGCTCGCTCCCCAGGATGGAGGCGCCTCCGAAGCCTTCCTGAAGACCGTCTCCGACTGGGAGAAGCGGCGCTGGGAGGACCTCTCGGCCAACCTCGCGATCCGGGCGCCCGAGAACGACCGCGAACTGTCCGACGTCGACCCCGCGAAGACGCGCATGATGGCGGCCGGCTCGAGGGAGGTGCAGGACATCATCGTCAACGCCCGACGCTGGCTTCTCTTCTACTGGCCGACCCGGGGGCAGGCGCAGAAGGCGGGGATGTCGTACGACCGCTTCTTCGACTACGTCATGGACGTGTGCACGATCGACTACGCGAAGCTCCACGAGGCGGAGAAGAAGCTCGCGTCCCTCATGGAGGACGCCGACCGCGTCGAGATCCGCGGGCCCGGCACCGACCTTTCGTTTTCGATCCAGGGCATCCCCGTCGTGTGCAGCCACGGCCTCCGCAACCTCCCCGACGGCGAGGTCTACACCGCCCCCGTCCGCGACTCCGTCCAGGGGACGGTCACCTACAACGTCCCCTCGAACTACTGGGGGCGGGACTTCTCCGACGTACGGTTCCGCTTCGAAGGCGGACGCATCGTCGAAGCTTCCTGCACGGGCGACTCGGAGATGCTGAACCGGATCCTCGACGCCGACGAAGGGGCGCGCTACATCGGCGAGTTCTCCTTCGGCGTGAATCCGCTGATCCTCGAGCCCTTCGGCAGCACGCTGTTCGACGAGAAGATCGCCGGATCCTTCCACCTCACGCCCGGAGCGGCCTATGAACGCGCTTATAATGGCAATCGCTCCAGCATCCACTGGGACCTGGTCTCGATCCAGCGGCCCGAGCACGGCGGAGGCGACATCCTCCTCGACGGCCAGCTGGTCCGCCGGGACGGGCGCTTCGTCGCCGATGGGCTGGAAGGCTTGAACCCGGAGGTCTTCCTCGGAGCCATCCGCTGAAAAGCCGTGATATACTGGACGAAAGGCGCCCATAAAGGGTATGGACGCGAAAGGAACTACGGAGGTGGATTCCATGGCATTCTGCGCGAAGTGCGGCAAGGAAATCGAAGAAGGCAGACCCTGCCCCGAGTGTGACGTTCCGACCATTCCGGTCCCCGAGACCGCTCCGGTTCAGGCGGCTCCCGAGACCGCCCCTGCGCAGGCGGCTCCCGCCGCGGTTCCGTTCACACGCCGTTTCAAGGAGGATCCGGTCGGCACGATCCGTGATGCCTGGGTGAACCGACGCGTCAAGACGGCGTGGCTCGCCATCGTCTGGATCGCTGCCGCCATGTTCCTCGAGACGTTGGTGACGCAGACCATCTCGATGATCAAATACGCCGAACCGTTCTTTCCCACCGTGTTCAGGACGATGCTCCTCGCGCTGACCGACCCGTTGCCGACGGTCGCCGCCCTCCTCGTCGGTGCGATGGCCATCCAGTACCTCGCCGCGAAGGAACCCGACGGCAAGTCGGTGAAGTTCGCGAACGCGTTCGCCGCCCTCGGCACCGCATCGCTCCCGTACGCGGCCGCGCTGACGCTCGCGATTCCCGTGTATGCGGCGATGTACATCCTCAACAACAACATCTTCGCCGAGGTCCTGTCCTACTACACCCCGGTCGTCCTCTATCCCCTCCGCATCGCGGCGCTCTTCCTGACCCTCGCCGTCTACCGGGGCGCGACCGGGAACACGAACACCAATCGACTCGTGCTCGGCGGCGTCGGGGTTCTCGCGGTCCAGGCGCTGGGCGGAATGGTCGTCGGTCTCATCCTCTACCTGTTGGGAATCTGACCCGTACCGGGAGTCGGACCGCTTCCCTCCCCCCGCAAGGACAACCGGAAACGCCAGAGAGGTGAACGACATGCCATTCTGCAGCCGATGCGGCAAGAAGTACGACCCGGACCAGGAATGCCCGGACTGCGGGCCTGAAGAGGACGGGGTCACCCTGAGCGACGAAATCGACGACTCCATCGAGGCCGCGCCTCGCGCGGCGTCCGCGGCCTCCGCGACGCCGGGATCGACCCCCGCCCGGTCCACGGTCGCCGCCGCCCCGTCGTTCGGCAAGGTCTTCCTGACTCGCCCGATCGACGCCCTGCGGGAAGCCTGGATCGGCAGGGAACTCCGTCTGGCCGCGCTCTCCATCGTCTGGATCGCGCTCGTCCAGTTCCTGATCTCCATCCTGAACGACGTCATCCAGATGTTCCAGATGGAGACCGGAATCCAGGAGATCGTTCCGAAATTCGGCCGTGCCTTCCTCGCTCCCGTCCCGACGGTCGCGTCCCTCCTCGTGGTCGCGCTCGTCTTCGCCTTCCTCGGGCGCAAGGCCCCCTCCGGGCAGAAGTCCTCCTACGGTCGGGCGCTCACCGTGCTCGGCGCCGCCTCGATTCCCTACGCCATCGCCCTGTCCCTCTATCTTCCGATCTCCATCGTCCTGAACTTCATCCCGTACACCCTCGCCGGCGAGATCCTCGGCTACTATCCGATGATCGTGCTGGACCCCGTCCGGATCGCGGCCCTGTTCCTGTCCGTTTTCGCCGTCCGCGCCGTGACCGGAGGCACCGACGACCGGCGCTTCGCCTCCGCCGGCATCGCCGCCGTGGTCCTGCAGGCGCTGACGCTCGCCATCGTCGGCTACTTCGTCGGCATGCTGATCCCCTGACCGGTAGGACCCGACAAGACGCCGCGCTCCGCGGGATGAACCGAACCGCCTGAATTCGAATCGCAAGGAGTATCGAACATGCTGGATGTCCAACTGATCCGAACCCAACCCGATGCCGTCCGCGAAGCGCTCGCCCGCAAGGGCTTCGACGTCGACTTCACCCCGTTCCTCGAGAGGGACCGTCTCCGCCGGGAGGCCATCTTCGCCGTCGAGAACCTGAAGGCCGAGAAGAACCGCGTCTCCGCCGAGATCCCGCAGCAGAAGAAGGCGGGGCTCGACGTGACGGCCACGCTGGCCCGCATGAAGCTCCTCTCCGACGAGATCGGCGAGAAGGATGCCGCGGTGACCCGCATGGATGCCGAGCAGAAGGCCTTCCTCGACACGCTGCCCAACATGCCCGCCGACGGTGTCGTCGCCGGGGGCAAGGAGAACAACCGCGTCGTGCGCGTCTTCGGCGAAAAACCTGCGTTCGCGTTCCCCTCCCGGCACCATGTCGATATCGTCGAGTCGTTGGGGCTCATCGACTACGCCCGCGGCGTGAAGCTGGGTGGCAACGGCTTCTGGGTGTACCGGGGAGACGGCGCCCGGATCGAGTGGGCGCTGCTGAACTATTTCATCGAGCAGCACCTGGCGGACGGGTACGAGTTTCTTCTCCCGCCGCACATCCTGAACGAGGCCTGCGGCTACACGGCCGGACAGTTTCCGAAGTTCCGCGACGACGTCTTCCAGCTGCGCGCCGAAGAGGGGCAGGGGGGCGAAGCCGGGTTCACGCACTTCATCCTGCCGACGGCCGAGACCGCGCTCGTCAACCTGCACCGCGACGAGATCCTCGAGGAGGCGGCGCTGCCGCTCAAGTACTTCGCCTACACCCCTTGCTACCGCAAGGAGGCCGGGAGCTAC
>CAXNDY010000132.1:0-4477 GCA_964201095.1 Saccharofermentanales bacterium | reverse complement strand
CCGTGAGGACGAACAGCGACAGCAGGATGCCGCCGGGAATCCGGCTCCACAAAGGCGTTCGCGCCTTGCGCACGTCAGGCCTCCCGTCCGGCATCGCGGGGCGCGCGTTCGAGCTGCCCGCCGATGCGGAGGTTGAGGATCGTCCCGGCCAGGATCAGCAGGAACAGGACCACCGAGATGGACGACGCATACCCCATCTTGAACTCGGAGAAGGCGCGGATGTAGATCTGGTGCGTGAGGGTCGTGGTCGCGTCCACCGGCCCTCCGTTGGTCATGATGCGTACCATCTCGAAGGTCTTGAAGCACTCGATGGACAGGGTGGCGAGCAGGAAGTAGCTGACCGGGCGGATAGCGGGCAGGGTGACGTGCAGGATCCGGCGGAACGTCCCGGCGCCGTCGACCCGCGCGGCCTCGTACTGGCTTTTGGGCACCCCGAGCAGGGCCGCCAGGTAGATGATCATGACATAGCCGATGTTCTTCCAGACGTGGACCAGGATCAGGCATGGCAAGGCCAGCCGCTCGTCGAACAGCCAATCGCTGCCGGGAATCCCGACCGCCCAGAGCAGCTTGTTGAAGAGCCCGGAGCCGGGCTCGAACAGGTACAGCCAGATCATCGACGCCGAGACCATGGACAGCACGTAGGGGAACATGAGCACGGCGCGGATGGACGAGAGCGCCCGTCCGGTGCCCTCGATGCACAGCGCGGCGAGGAAGCCGAGCCCCATCAGGGGCGCGACGGAGAAGGCGGAGAAGACCAGCGTATTTCGCAGGGCGTGGAGGAACCCCGGGTCCTGCAGCAGGCGCCGGTAGTTGGCGAGGCCGATGAATTCGCGGCTCGCCAGGCTGTAGTTCGTGAGACTGTTGTAGAAGTTCATCAGCAGCGGGTAGAGGACGAAGAGCGCGAAGAACAGGAAGAACGGGAGGATCAGCAGGTAGGCGGCGCGCGCGTCGCTGTCCGCCCCCCGCCGAAGCGCCTTCTCCCTCCGGCTCAAGGTGCGGCGATCTCCGCTTCCAGCGCCTTCTGTGCGGCCTTCACCGCCTCAGCGGCGGAAATCTTGCCGTACAGCACCTGCTGGACCATGTCGTTGCGGGTCTTCTGGAAGGCGGCCGCCCAGGTCGTGCGCGGCATGCCGATCCCCTTGGCCACGCAGGCGGCCCGGACCTCGTTCATCGGGTCGAGGGCGATGAAGGCCGCGACCTGCGACGTACGCGTGACCGGGATGTTCAGCTCCTTCGCGCGGGTCAGGACTTCCGTCCTGGTCAGTGCGAAGGAGATGAACTGGAAGGCCTGGTCGGGGTTCTTGCAGTCACCCCCGATGAACAGCATGTTGCAGCCGCTGAACGTGGCGGGTTCCTTGTTGGAGGGCGGCAGGGCGATGCCGATCTTTCCCGCGTAGGCGGCGTCCTTGAGCATCGGGGTCAGCGCGACGTTGTTGATCAGGGTCATCGCGGCCGTGCCGGCGACGAACGGGTTGGTCTCGCCGCTGGCGTAGGGGATGCCGACCTCGTTCACGAACCCGGCCAGGAAGTCCAGCGTCTCGATCTTGTCCGCCGTATCCAGGGTCGGATTGCCCGAGGCATCGTAGAAGCGGCCCCCGTTGCCGAAGACGAGCGCATCGAACTCGACGAAGTTGCCGGCCGACTTGGGGAAGGCGAACCCGGACTGGGTGATGCGACCGGCGCCGTCCTTGAGCGTGAGCTTCCTGGCGTACGACTCGAGGTCCTGCCAGGTCTTCGGGGGGCTTTCCGGGTCGAGGCCGGCCGTCGTGAACAGGTCCTTGCGGTAGGCGAACACGAACGGCGTCGTGGAGTAGCCCAGGCCATAGACCTTGTCCTTGTAGGTCCCGTTGGCGAGGACGCTGGCCATGATGTCGTCCTTGCCTTCCCACTTGGCGAAGTAGGCGTCGATGGGCAGGTAGTTCTTCGCCTCGGCGCGGGCGGCGACCGACATGATCCCGTGGCCGATGAGGTCGGGACCGAGGCCGGCGCTGAACATCGAGTTCAGCTTGGTCTCCATGGCTTCACCGATGGCGGCGTCGTCGTACTCGACGGTCACCCCCGGGGTCTTCGCGTTGAAGTCGGAGATCAGCCGCTTCCAGTAGGCGGTTTCGGCGGCGTCGGTGCCGATGCGGACGAACCGGAGCGTCACGGGGCCCGCGGTGGCCGCCGGAGCGCATCCCGTGCCCAGACCGGCCAGGCCGGTCAGCAGGATGCTGAGGATCAGGAGGGGCAGGAGGGCCTGGAGAGTCTTCTTCATGGGGGTTCTCCTTGTTGGCTTCTGGGGTTCACTCATCGTTCTTGCGGTCCTCGAGCAGCTGTGCGTCGAGCCACCCGGTGGAGGCGAAGGGGTCCTTGCGGCGCAGGAGCTCCACGTGCAGCCGTCGGCGCAGTCCGACCAGGACCGGCTTCAGGCCGGGGTCGGCGGCGCGGTTGGTCTTCTGTCCGGGGTCGCCGCGCACGTCGTAGAGCTCGTCGAGGTCCGTCGGGTTCCAGACATAGAGCCAGTCCGCGGTCCGGAGGCTGCGCTGGGTGAAGAGGCCGAACTGCTGGCCGTTCGCCGAGGAGACGGCGAAGTCCCGCTCCGGCTCGTGGCCGCCCTCGAGCAACGGAACCAGGGAGCGGCCCGCACCGGGGTCCACGTCCGAAAGGCCGCAGAGCCCGGCCAGCGTGGCGCCGAGGTCCAGGGCGCTGGAGACGAACTCGGGAATCCTCAGACCGCCTGGAATCCGGGCCGGGTATCGAACGAGCAGCGGCACGCGGGTGACGTCGTCGTAGAGGACGTAGTGCTTGTCGATCATGCCGTGCCCGCCGCAGAGGTCGCCGTGGTCCGAGGTGTAGACGACGACCGTGTCCCGCTCCAGGCCGAGGTCGCGCACCTTGGCGAGCATGCGGCCGACGGCGTCGTCGATCTGCGCGACCATGGCGTAGTACATCGCGACGGTGGCGCACCAGTCCTTCCATTCCATCCCCTCGAGCCGCCAGTTGACGACCTGTTGGCGCTGGATGTAGGGCTTGCCCTCGAGCGGGTCGCCGAAGCTGTCCCAGGGTTCCGGCAGCTCCGGGTCGACCGACGATGCGAAGGGTTCGCTGGGTCGGCAGGGCAGGTGTGGGTCGGTGAAATCCACGCGGATCAGCCAGGGCATGCCGTCCCGGGTGCTCTGCTCGATCAGCCCGCAGGCGGCTTCCGCCGCCCAGTGCGTGGCGCTGTCCTCCAGGGCGACCGGACTGGGTTCCCCGAACCAGCCCCGCTCGAAGACGAGATCGGGGTATCGCTCGGCGATCCGACGCGCGTGGGCGTCGGGCGTCATGTGCCGCTGGAAGCCGAAGTCCGCGGGCGAATGCGTGAGGGAGGTGTTCCACTTGCCGACCAGCGAACAGCGGTAGCCGGCGCGCGCGAGTGCCGCCGTGTAGAAGCGGTCGGAGGGGGCGAGGGTCGGCGTCGGCAGGAAGTCGGGATTCCAAAGGGCCCCGAACGCGTCCGGAGACAGGCCGGACAGGAGGGCCTGCCGGGCCGGCGCGCAGACCGGGATCGGGGTGAAGGCGTGCTCGAAGAAGGCGCCTTCGGCCGCCAGCCCGTCCAGGTTCGGCGTGCGGACCGGAAAGCGCCCGGCCGCACCGACGCAGTCCCAGCGGTGCTGGTCGGCGACCAGCAGCAGGACGTTGGGTCTCCCGGCGCCTTCCCTTCGGCTCATATCGGCTTGTGGATGTCGCCGTGCAGGGTCGGCAGCGGTTCGGGGCGGACGACCGCGCCGCCCTCCTCGAAGGATCGGATGGCGGCGAAGGTGTATTCGAGCGTGGCCAGAGCGTCGCGGCCCGAGGCGCGCAGGGCCTCGACCGGCACGCCGTTCGTCACGTCCTCGAGGAAGGCGTGGATGCGGGTCGGGAATGTGGTGTTGAAATCCGTGACGCCCGTGTCGAGCACTTCATTCGGTGCAGGCGACCCCATGCCGCCCGTCGGCTTCTCGGCATCCCAGTAGCTGAGCTTCTCCACGCAGTTCTCGATGACGAAGGTGCCCTTGGTCCCGGCCATCTCGAAGCTCCACCAGCCGCCGAGGCCGAACATGGCGTCACCGCGCTGCGAGAGGAGATATCCGCTGCTGCCGTTCTCGAAGCGGACGTGGATGCTATTGATCGAGTACATCAGGTCGTTGGCGGACTTGCGGACGCCCGACTTGCTCAGCTGCGCCTGGATGTGGGTGATATCGCCGCCGAAGTGGCGCATGACCGAGAAGGGGTGGGGCAGGAAGGCCTTCAGGTGCGAGTAGGGCCGGTGCCAGCGCTCGGAGCCCGCACCGCCGTAACTTGCCTGCCCCCCGTTGAAGCCGACTTTGTGGATCATGTAGACGGGCTCGCCGATCTTCCCGTCCGCCACCAGCTGGTCGCCGCGCGCCGCCGGCTGGGTGAAGTAGTGGTTCAGGTTGCAACCGAGGTAGAGCTGCTTGCTGTCGGCGAGCCGGACCATCTCGCGCGCCTCCTT
>CAXNDY010000131.1:0-4483 GCA_964201095.1 Saccharofermentanales bacterium | reverse complement strand
GCCCGTTGGCGTGAAGAATGAAATATCACGATTTCATACTTGCAATCCGGTTGGACAACTGTGCGAATTGCTCCATCGACAGGGCTTCGCCCCGGATGGAGGGGGGGAAGTCCAGCTCCGCGAGCACCGTGGCGAGGGCGTCGCGTCCTCCCGGAACCAGTCCCGACGTGCCCAGGGCGTTGTGCAGCGTTTTGCGGCGCTGTCCGAAGGCGGCGCGGACGACGGAGAAGAAGAGTCGCCGGTCGACAAGCGCCACGGGCGGCTCGGGCCGCACGTCCAGGCGCACGACCGCGGAAGCGACCTCCGGGGCAGGCAGGAAGCACGTGGGTGGGACCGAGAAGACGCGCTTCGGCTCGGCGTAGTAGCGCACGGCCACCGACAGGGAGCCGTAGTCCTTCGTGCCCGGCAGCGCCGCCATGCGGTCCGCCACTTCGCGTTGCACGAGGAAGACCATGCGCGAACATGCAGGATACTCTTCGAGAAATTTCATGACGATCGGCGTGGTGATGTAGTACGGCAGATTCGCCACGACCTTGACGGGACCGCTCCAACCGCGGGTCAGGGAGGGCAGGTCGCAGTCGAGGATGTCGGCATGGACGATCTCGACGTTGTCGAGGTCCTTGAGGTTCTCGGTCAAGGCAGGCAGCAGATGTCGGTCGATCTCGACGGCCACGACGCGGGCGGCCAGTCCGGCGAGGTGTCGCGTCAACGCACCGAGGCCCGGGCCGACCTCGATGACGAGGTCGATCGGCTCCAGCGCACCCGTCGCCGCGATCTTCGCCAGGACATTCTCGTCGATGAGGAAATTCTGTCCGAGCGATTTCGTCGGACGGAGGCCATGGCGTCCGATCAGGTCACGGGTCTCCCGTACGCCCAATTTCGCGCCTTCCCTACTGGACAGGGAAGTCGATGATGTAGACCCGACGGTTCGTCAACCCCAGGCGATAGGTGTCCAGCACTTCGCGGGGGTCGTAGGCGAGGTCGAGGCGATCGATGTCGTGCGTGACGTGGTGGATGTCGCCGACCACGGCCAGACCGTATCGTTCGATGAACAGGACGGTGCCCATGGGAAGCCGCGTGGCGACCCACCGGTCCGATTCCCTGAAGGCGTAGGTCGCTACGATGCCGCGTCGGGCCGGGATCCCGCTGAAGGTCGGGCCTTCCGGGATGCTCGTTCCGGCCGGGAAATTGGCGATTCCGCCGTGGCTGACCACATACCATTCGACGGCATCGTAGGCCGTGATGCTGTGCCTTTCCTCGGAAAGGACGCTGAACGTGCGGCCGTCGACGGTGATGGTGCCGTCGTCGTTGTCGGTGAAGGCCTGGTAGTTGTAGGAGCCGTTGCGGACGAGCATGGGCGCGATGGCCTTGTATCGGCGCGAGACCAGCGTCGCCCAGTCCCTGCGCAGACCAAGGGTGACCGAAGTCGAGGAACCGCGCCGGATGATCTTCGACACCGGGTTCTTGACGATTTCGGTCTTGACGGCATTGCGCTCATGGAGCAGGTCGTCCTCGTAGATCTCCTCGTAGGTGATTTCGCGCAATCCGCTCTTTCCGGTCTGGACGACGGCGCTGTATCCGATGCGGTAGGCCGGGTCGTCCACATACACGGTCTTGAACGGAACGGCTTCCTGTGTCGCCACGAATTCGCTGCGCACCGTGATGTAGGCGATTTCGGCTCCGTCCTCGACGACGCCGTCGGTCGGCGTGGCTTCGATCCGGTCGCGGCCCATGACCGGAACGTCGGCGTACCCGGCGAGGTTCGCGAGCGCGAGGATGGGTCCGTCGGACGCCGTCGCGGTCAGGACGATGCCGTTCCAGGATAGACGGACGCTGTGGAGGTCGTCGATCTGCACGAGGTAGCGGTCCCCGGCCTGCAGCGGGAAATCCGCAGGCAGGTTCAGGCGGTCCTCGGACCCGAGCGGAATCTCCTCATCGTCGAGCGCCGTGATCAGCGTCGTGCGGTACGTCAGGAACGTCTGCTCTCCCGACGGGGAGACGACCTGGACGCAACTCGGCAGACGATCGGCATCGATCGGCGTCAGTCGAAGCAGGAGGGGGGAGATCGCAAGGACACCGACGGCGGCGAAAAGAGCCACGGCTATGACGGAACGAAGGACGATCCTGGATTTTTCGACCTCACCGCTTCGGATTCCACGTCTGCTTCGAACTGTGAAAAGGCGGGAGAGGGAGTGGAATGAGGTGTTTCTGCTTTGATTCATCGGAGTGATTATAATCTGCGCTTTTGCGGGATGTCAAATCCGGGGGGTCCGGAAGGCGTCCGCATCCATCTCCAGGAGCAGGGAAAGCTGTGCCAGAACGGCCGGTCCGGCGGTCTCCGCGCGGAGGATCCTGCGCCCGAGCGAAATCGTCGCAAGGCCTGCGGAGAGCGCCTTTCGGACTTCTTCTCCGTCGAATCCGCCCTCGGGTCCGATCAGGAACGCGAGGGTCGGAGGACGGCCGTTTCGAGCCGACGCTCGAAGGACGAGTTCGGTCCTCTCCTCCCGCCGCCAGGTCAGCAGGGAACGTTCACTTTCCAGCTCCCAGGGCAGGAAGGAGAGGTCGGAACGGGAAGCGATCCCGAGAGCCTCGTCGAATGGGACAGGGGGATCGACGCGGGGGATCCGGCTTCGTCCGCATTGCTTGGCGGCTTCCTCGGCGATGCGACTCCAGCGCTCCGATTTCCGGACCCCGTCCTCCCGGTCGAGACGCACCACGCTGCGCGCGGCGGCGAAGGGAACGATGCGGGAGACGCCGAGTTCGACGGACTTCTGCACGAGCACGTCCATGCGGTCGCCCTTGACGAGTCCCTGCAGCAGCACGGCCTCATAGGGGGGCTCGGTCTCGGCGGAGAGCCGTTCGACGACCGCAAGAACCACCCGCTCCGCGTCGGACCCGATGACTTCGCAGCGGTGGTCCGTGGCGGCCGCGTCGCAGATCACGACGGCCTCTCCGGGGCGCGCGCGCAACACGTCGCGCAGATGGTGCGCATCGGCACCCGTCAGCTCGACGGTCATCTGTCCCAGGGGAAGGATCCGGTCCAGGAAGAAGCGGGTCATCCGTCGACCGGCCGACGGCGGAACACATACGCGCACCAGTCGTTCCTGCGGTGCGACTCGAGGAGTTCGAGGCCGCTGGCCGCGCAGGCCGCGAGGACCTTCGCCGACTTGTCCGCGATGATCCCGGAGGCGACGAACCGGCCGTCCGGCGCAAGCCGCGCGGGGACATCGGGTGCGAGGGCGGCGATCACGTCGGCGATGATGTTCGCGACCACGAGGTCGTACGCGGGCCGGTGGGCGTCCTTGAGTTCCCCCTGATGGAAATCGACGTCCGCGCCGTTGATCCGTCCGTTCTCCTCGGCGACCCGCACGGCGAGCACATCGATGTCGATGGCCTCCACCGTACCTGCGTCCAGTTTCGACGCGATGATGGCGAGGATGCCGGAGCCGCAGCCGAGGTCCAGCACGGATGCGCCCGGTCGGATCAGCGCGTCGATGCGCTCGGCGCACAGGGCGGTGGTTTCGTGGGACCCGGTACCGAACGCGGACCCGGGGTCGAGGGAGACGACCCTCTCCCCTACCCCCGGCGCGTAGGTCTCCCAGGAGGGACAGACGACGATGCGGGGAGACATCTTCAAGGGGTGGTAGTACTTCTTCCAGCCATTGGCCCAATCCTCGTCCGCGACGAAGGAACAGGAAAGCGTGCCCCTGCCCAGGGGAAGGAAACGACCCACGTCGGCCAGCCGTTCGGCCGCGCGGGCCATGAGCTCCTCGACGCTCCGGAAGCCGGCGGCGGTGCGGATGCCCTCGTCCATTTCCGGGAAGAAGGCGCGGATGCGCACGTCGGTGCCCAGCGATTCGGCATAGCCCTCGTCGGCATAGGAAAGCGACCCGGGCTGCGCGAGCAGGGCCAGAATCTCGCCGGGGTCCTCCACGGCGGTCCCGTCGGCTCCGAGGTCCATGAAGGCCTCGCAGACGGCATCGGAAGCCTCGCTCGTCGAAAGCGCCTCCAGCTGGAGCCACCTCATCGGAAGACTTCCTTCAGTTTGTCGAAGAAGCCCTTGCGCTTCTCGTAGTTGCGGTCGCCGCTGATCGCCTCGAACTCCTTGAGCAGTTCCTTCTGCTTCGCATCCAGATGCTTGGGCACCTCGACGGACACGAGAAAGACGTGGTCGCCGCGGAAGCCGTTCCGGTCGCCGCGCGGGATGCCTTTCGCACGCAGGGTGAAGCGCTCACCGGACTGCGTGCCCTCCTTGATGCGGAACTTCGTGGGTCCGTCGATGGTGGGCACGTCGAGTTCCGCGCCCAGTGCCGCCTGCACGAAGGTCACGGGAATCTCGCAGAACGTCTGGAATCCTTCGCGACTGAAGACGGGGTGCGGTCGGATGTGGAATTCGACGTAGAGGTCGCCGTAGCCGCCGCCCTTCGCACCGGGTTCACCTTCGTTCTGCATCACGAGGCTCTGCCCGGTATCCACGCCTGCG
>CAXNDY010000130.1:0-4501 GCA_964201095.1 Saccharofermentanales bacterium | reverse complement strand
CGACGTGCGCCGTCGCGCGCATCGCGCGGAGGCTGGCCCTCCCGGCGGGGCTGGCCCTGCGGGTTCTGGGGACGCTGGCCCTGTCCCGGAGCGCCTGATCCCTGGGAACCCGGAGCACCGGCGGGACGCGGGGGGCGATTCGGATTCTGGCCCTGGTTCTGGGGGTTCTGGGGGCGCTGGCCCTGGCTCTGCGGATTCGGGGAACGCTGGGGCTGACCCTGTGGACGCTGCGGCGGCAGGTTCGGTCCGGTCTGCGGGCGGTCGGACCGCTGGGCGGGTGCCGCGGCACCGGCGTCCACCGCGGGCTCTTCGATCTCGTAGCCGGACATCACGTCGTCGAGCGACGCGGGGTCCCGGGGAGAGCCCGCCGGCCTGACTCCGGGAGTCGGGCCGAAATGGCGGGAATGACGCCTGTTGTTGCCTCTGCTCATGAAAAGGTTCCTTCCTGGACCGTACGGACGGTCACCTCTCCGGAGGCGAGAATCCGCTCTCCGTCGGCTGCAGCCACAAGCAGCCTGCCCTGGTCGTCGATGCCCGTCACTCGGGCTTCATAGCTTCCATCCGATGCGTGGACGCGCACTTCCCTGCCGAGAACGAGGGAGTCGCGCCGGTATTCCTCCAGCAGCTGCCGGGTCGCGCCGGTCGTCACCATTCTAACCGTTTCCTCCAGCTCGTACAACACCGCGGCCGCCAGGCGGGCGCGCAGCTCCTCGTTTCCGGCCCCGGGCGCGGTCTCCGCGCGGCACAGGCGCAGCGAGACGGCGGGCGTGTCGAGACCGGTCGGGAGGTCCTGGGGTCCATGCAGCACGTTCACTCCGATGCCGATGGCCACCCAGTCCACGCCCTCCCCCGAGGAGGAACTTTCGCACAGGATTCCGCAGAGCTTGCGACCCCGGCTGAGCAGGTCGTTCGGCCATTTGATGCCGACGTCCACGGCACCGAGACGGTTCAGGGCACGGCATGCGGCGACGGCGGCGGCGACCGGCAGCAGCCCGGTGGAGGCGGAGTCTGCGGCAGCGGGGCGGAGGAGCAGGGTCATCCAGACCCCGAGTCCTGCGGTGGAGACCCAGGAACGGCCCCGCCTCCCTCGCCCGGAACGCTGCGTCTCGGCGATCGCGACCGTCCCCTCGGGAGCGCCTGCGGCAGCCAGTCGGCGGATCTCGTCGTTGGTGGAGCCGGTCTCGCGCAGATAGAGGATCCGGGTCGGGAAGACCGCGGACTTCTGGATGTGCCGAACCAGCCGGTGCGGCTCCAGGTCGGACCCGGCATCGGGTGGAAGAACCGGACGGACCATGCCCTCCGTTGCGGAAGACACGTCGGTCCCGGCATCAAGCGGGTCCCAGCCCCACAGCCACGGTGCGACGCCTTCCGTCCGGCCCACGCAGCCCGTTTCGAGTTCCTCGCGGGGGATGCGGACGAAGGCGCGCTCGGCCGCGCGGACGTGGGGGAGCGTCAGCCGGGGCGTGGACATCCCGACGGGTCCGACGCCGCCTTCCTCTCCTTCTTCGCGTTCGCAGGCCAGCAGGTCGATGTCGAGGGTGCGCGGGGCGTTCGGAAACGAGCGCGTCCTGCCCCCCGCCTGTTCCGCCGCCTGACAGGCGTCGAGCAGTCCGGTCGGTGCGAGCGACGTGCGCAGCCGCACGACGGCGTTCAGGAACGCGGGCTGTTCGAGATAGCCCACAGGAGCGGTCTCGTAGACGGAGGAGACGGCCTCGACATGGATGCCCGGGTTCGCGGCGAGATGGCGGACGCCGGCGGCGAGGGTCTCCAGACGGTCGCCCAGGTTCGAGCCGATGCCGAGCCAGGCGATCAAGCGGACCCACGCTCCCGTCGGATGCGGACGCCCATGGCGTCGAACCGGCCCTGCACGGGCGCCTGCGGCTTGCGCACCGTGACGTCGACGACGTGGACCGACGGGTACGCCGCCAGGACGCAGACCGCGATTTCGCCGGCCAGGCGTTCGATCAGGTCGAAGCGGGACTCCTCGACGACCTGCCGGACCGTTTCGAAGACGAAGCCGTAGTGGACGGTGTCCTCGAGCCGGTCGGTCTCGCAGGCCTGCAGCGTGTGGAACTCAAGGGAGAGGTCGACAAGGAAATCCTGGCCGTCCCGCTTCTCGAAGTCCATCACGCCGGTGTATCCGTGGAAGCGCATGCCTTCCAGCAGGATCCGGTCTCCCGGCTGCGGATCCGAGCGGCTCACCGACCGGGTCCTCCGGCGCAACCGGCGGCGCGGAGGGCGTCGGCCAGCTTCGCGACCTCCTTCATCTCCGCGACGTCGTGGACGCGGACGAAGTCGGCTCCGCGGGCGATTCCGTAGGCCACGGCGGCGGCCGTACCCATCAGCCTGCGCTCGACGGGCAGGTCGAGCACCTTGCCGATGAAGGATTTGCGCGAAGGGCCGAGCAGGACGGGCCGGCCGAGCGATCGGAGCATGCCGAGGCAGTCGATCATGCGCATCGAGTCCTCCGGCGAAACGCCGAAGCCGATGCCGGGGTCCACCACGAGCGCGTTCTCCGCGACGCCGGCGGCGAGAGCCGTGGCGATGCTGGTTTCCAGGTACGCGACGACGTCCTCGAGGATATCGCGGCTCCGGGTCTGCCCGCGGAACTCCTCCACGCGGTGGGGTCCGTTCGCGGGAACGCCTTCCGTGCCGCGGTTGTGCATGAGGACCAGCCCGGCTCCGGTTTCGGCCACGACGGCCGCGATGCCGGGGTCCTTCCTGAGGCCCCAGACGTCGTTCACCACGTCCGCGCCTTCGCGGATCGCGGCACGAGCCACGGTGGCTTTCGTCGTGTCGATGGAGATGGGGACCGAAGACTCCTGGCGGATGCGCCGGATCACGGGAAGCACGCGGTCCATCTCCTCCTGCGCCTCGACGCCCTGGTGGCCGGGTCTCGTCGATTCGCCGCCCACGTCGATGAAGTCGGCACCCTGCTTCTCCATCTCGAGCGCGCGGCGGAGCGCCGCATCCGAGGATAGGAAGAGCCCGCCGTCCGAGAAGGAGTCGGGCGTCGCGTTCAGGACTCCGAAGAGATAGGTGCGCTCGCCGATCGGGAAGGTGCGCCCGCGGGCGACGAAGACCTTCGCGGCAATCGCGGCGACGCTGCGCTGGTAGGTCTCGAGCGAGACGCCGACGGCCCGGAGCGTCGGAACCTGGACGCGCAGCTTCTTCACGATCCGGGCGAACTGGGCGGGCGTGGCGAGCAGCAGGACGTCGCTGCGGTCGATGGTGAGGGTGCAGGCGTGGCGGTGGACGACGGCATCGGCGCCGACGGCCAGGGCCTCCTGCTTGAGGAGGTTCGCGGCGAAGGCGGGCACGGCTTCGATGCGCAGCGTCAGCATCCGCGACTTGGGCAGCAGATAGGGAAGCGCGGCAGGGTCGCACCCGATGGAGTGGATCTCCCGGACTGCCGCGCGTTCGTCGGTCAGGTCGACGCCGTGCACGCGGAAGGGGGAGTTCGAGCCGGAATCGGGAGGGGCCCCCGTCTTCCCAGTGTTCACGTCAATCGCCTCCCGGCGTGCGGAGGCCGATCAGCGCCAGGGCTTCGGCACGGGAGCGGGCGTCCTGCTTGCACAGTCCGCGCAGGGCGGAGGTCACGGTGCGCGAACCGGGTTTGCGGACACCGCGCATGGTCATGCAGAGGTGTTCGGCTTCGACCACGACGGCCACTCCGTGCGGGTCGACCGCCTCCATCACGATGTCGGCGATCTGTGAAGTCAAGCGCTCCTGCAGCTGGGGGCGGCGCGACATGAGGTCCACGAGCCGGGCGATCTTGCTGAGCCCGAGGATGCGTTCGTCCTTCGGGATGTAGACGACGTGCGCCTTGCCCATGAAGGGCAGCAGGTGGTGCTCGCACATCGAGTACAGCGGGATGTCGCGAACCAGGACCATCTCGTCGTTGCCGGGTTCGTGGAAGATGCGGAACTCCTCGTGCGGGTCCTTGTGGAGTCCTGCGAAGACCTCCTCGTACATCCGGGCGACGCGTTGCGGCGTCTCCAGCAGACCCTCGCGGTCCGGGTCCTCGCCGATGGCGGCGAGGATCTCGCGGACGGCCGATTCGATGCGCGGCTTGTCAATCATCTCCCAGCACCCTCTTCCGATAGTCCATGGGCGTCATCCCGGTCTGCTTGCGGAACGCCGCGTTGAAGCGCTGCGGGCTGGCGAAGCCGACCTGGCGGGCGATGCCGCCGACCTTGATGTCGGGCTGCGCGAGCAGGCGGCAGGCGCGCTCCACACGGACCTGCATCAGGCAGGCCATCGGGCTGAGACCCGTCTCCTCCCGGAAGGCGCGCGTGAAGTACCCCTGACTGAGGAAGACGTAGCCGGCGATGTCGGCCACCGACAGGTCGCGGTCGTGGTTCTCGACGATGAAGTCGCGGGCGATGCGGACCAGTTCGCGGGCCTTGCCCGTCCGGACCTGGAGGTTCTCCTCGTATTCCTCGCGGAGCCCGCGCGACAATGTGACCAGCAGTTCCATGGCGAGGAACTGCATCATGAG
>CAXNDY010000129.1:0-4531 GCA_964201095.1 Saccharofermentanales bacterium | reverse complement strand
CGAGGAAGTCGACGATGCGGTGCAGGCGGATCCGCTTGAGGCGCGCGACGAGAACGAGGCCGAGGAAACCGCCGAGCACGCCGCCATAGAAGGCGAGTCCGCCGTTGCGGACGTCGAGGATGGTGAGGAAGGTCCACTTCGTCGGAGAGAAGACGACGTAGTAGAGGCGGGCGAACACGATGGCGAGCGGAATCACGGCGATGACGACGTCGAGGACGTCGTCCGGGGTCAACCCGAAGCGCGGGGCGTGGCGCATGCCGAGGAACACGCAGAGCAGCACCGCCGCGGCGATCAGGATGCCGTACCAGTAGATCGGGAGTCCCCAGACGTTGAATGCGACGCGGCTGACGGGCAGGTCGACGATGCCGAGTCCGGGGAAGCTGACGTAATTCATGTTCATCGGATCATTCACCTCCAGCGGGCAGGACGAGGGAGACGCTCGCGAGGTCCTCGTCCAGGATGAACCGCATCCAATCGGCGGCTTGTTCGAGAACCATACTATCATAGATGCCGGGAGAATCGAACAGGCCGATTCCGGCCAGAGCGGCGTGCAGGGCGGAAAGACCGCACCCCTCGATCGAATCGAGACCGCGCAGGAACGAGCCGGCCGCCGCCTTGCGCTGCGTGTCGAAGGCGCGCGCGTCCAGACCGCCCGCGAAGGCTTCGCGCATGCGGGCCAGCAGAGCCGCTGCCGCCTTCTCCGGTTCCGGGCTCTCCCCGCCCGCGGCGAGGAAAGCGAAGTCCTCCTCGCAGAGATAGTGGAAGCCGAAGGAATCGGTCAGGAGGCCTTCCGCGTAGAGGTCGTCGAAGACGGCCGACGTGCTGCCGAGCAGGGTCTCGAAGAGGAGCCTGCCGGCGCGTCGGCGCAGGGCGAGTTCCCATGCGGTTGCGCTCGTGGGCAGCGCGGCGGATGGGTCCTTGATGCCGATCAGGAAGGAGGGCATGCCGACGTCCATTCGGATCTCGGTCCGCGCGGACGGGACGCGCGGAGGTTCCTCCACCTGCAGGGTCCGTCCTTCGGGCCGGCGGGGGATGCCGTCGACGGCTGCCTCGACCAGCGGCATCAGGGTCTGCGCTTCGAAGTCGCCGACGACCGCGAGGATCATGCGGGAAGGGGCGTAGTAGGCGTCGTGGACGGCCCTGAGATGTTCAGGCGAGATGCGTGCCACGGATTCCGCGGTGCCGCCGATGTCGACCCGAACGGGGTGGGCTGCATAGAGGCTTTCCAGGAGGCCGGTGAAGCAGCGGGAGTCGGGTTCGTCGCGGTACATCGCGAGCTCGGACAAGATGATCGGGCGTTCGGCTTCGACGCGATCCTGGTCCAGGGAAGGTCGAAGCACCGCGTCCAGCATCTTCGCGAACGCCGTCTCGAAGGAGTCCGTGGCCGTGAAGTAGTACAACGTGTGCGTGTGCGTCGTGTAGGCGTTCGCCTGCGCACCGGTGGCGGACAGGGCGGAGAGGAGCCCCCCCTGGTCGTCGCGCGTGAAGACGCAGTGCTCGAGGTAGTGCGCCGTTCCGTCCGGCACGCGGTGTTCTACGTCGGAGACGAAGGACGTGTGGACCGACCCGTAGGGGATGGCGAAGCCGCCGAAACGCCGGATGAAGCCCGGTTTCGGAATGTGCAGGAGCACCAGTCCGCTCCGGTGGGTGCGTACATCCATGCGTTCGCCGGACATCTTGTCCACGAGGGTTTCCAGTGTCCAGTCCGCAAGGCTCATTCGGTCTCCTCCCCGGGCAGCTGGATGAAGCAGGCCCTTTCCTTCAGGCGGCGGGCGAGCGCGACCACGCGCGACCGGGTGACGGCGCGGAGCAGCTGGAGGGTCTCCTCCTGGCGCAGGCGGCGACCGGAGGAGATGCCGCCCAGGTCGGCGGCGGCAAGGCGCGCGAGGTCGTCGCCTCGGGTGCGAAGGGAGCTTTCGATCATCCGGATCGTGCTGTCGAAGATCCGGTCGGGGAAGTCGTCGGCGGCGAGGGCGGCCACCTGCCGCCGCATCGACGCCAGAGCCTCCTCGGTGCGGTCCACGGGAACCCCGCCGCACAGCAGGATGCCGGAGAGGTAGCGCAGCGGCGCGGAGAAGACGCTGTAGGCCAGCCCCTCCTCTTCGCGGACCTTCTCGAAGAGCAGCGAATGGGCGTCGCCTCCGAGCATGCCGTTCAGGACGGACATCACGATGGTATCCATCGAGAAGTACGCAGGGGCGCCTTCGTAGGCGATGCACACCCTCGCCTGCTCGACCTTCCTCCGCTCCACCACGGGCGCGGGAGCCTCCGGATCGGAGGCGTCGCGTGGCGGAAGGGACGCCGGGGTGAGACCGGGGACCACGACCAGGCGGTCCTCCGCGGGAAATCGCTGCGTGAAGCGACGAAGCGCCTCGAGGACGGAATCCAGCGCCGGTTCCGCCCACTCTCCCGTGAGGTGGAGCTGGACGGCGCCATTGCGGAAGCACTCCTCGTAGGCGCGGTCGAGTTCCGCCCGCGTCACCGCGCGAACCTCCGCCTCCTCGCCGTCCTCCTCGAGTCCGTGGGGGGCTCCGGCGCAGAAGATCTCCGTGCATCGCTCGATGCAGTGCCGGGTGCGGTCGTTCTCCCGTGACGCGATTTCGGCGAGCTGGTTCTGGCGCTCCTCCTCGACGATGGATTCGAGGAATTCCCCGTTTTCGTCGCGCGCCGGCGATAGAAGCATTTCGAACAGGAGCCCGCAGGCGCCTTCGATGGGCGACGAGCCGTCGGTCCACCGCGACAGGGCGTCGGCCGTGAAATGGAGGACCTGAAGGTCCCCCTCCTTCTCGACCGAGGAATGGATATCGGCGCCGTACTGGCCATCGAGTTCCGCGGCGACCTCGGTCCGCTGCGGCAGGCGCGCGCAGCTGGAGGAGAGGATCCGGGACAGGAGCGAATTCCGGGAGGCGGTCTCCTTGACGAGCGGGACGCGCACGCTTACGGTGAGCAGGGACGTGCGGAATCGGGACGAACGGAGCAGATGGACCGGGATGCCGTCGATGCAGGCGACGACCCAGCCCGTCTCGTCCCTTCGGTGCATCTCCCGCGCCTGGACGATGTCCAGCTGCACCTGGCGCCGCAGGCTCTCGACATCCTCGAAGCGCTCCTCCTCCCGTAGGCGTTCCAGGAAGTCCACTTCGAGCACCTGGCCATAGAGGTCGAGGTCCGCGTCGAACAGGCAGGTCTCCACGAGGAGGTCGGTCGCCTCGGTTTCGATGGTCGGGCGATAACCGAGATTGGTCACGGCTTCATAGGTCCTCTCCCCTACCCGCGCACGGGTCCGGTAGATGCCGGTCGGAGGCAGGACGCGGTCGCCGGGAGCGGTGAAGTTCGCGGTCGGGAACCCGAGCTTGGTCGCGAGGCCCCTGCCCCGCTTGACCACACCGCGCAGGGAATAGCAGCGGCCGAGCAGGGACGCGGCTTCCATCATCTGCCCTGCGGCGATCCGTTCGCGGATGGTCGTGCTCTTGATCAGGGTCTCCCCCATCCGGACGGCATCGGTCACCAGCACCTCGACGCCCCGCCGGCGCCCCCATTCCTGCAGGAAGGCGCAGTCCCCGGTCCGGCCCTTTCCGAAGCGGTAGTCGTGGCCGACGACGACGAGCCGGGCGCCCAGACGGTCGACCAGATATTCGTCGAGGAACCGTTCCGCGGGCATCGCGGCGAACTCGGCATCGAAGGACTGGACGACCACCTCCGCGACGCCGGATTCGAGCAGAAGCTCCCTCTTCTCGTCGAGGGACATGAGGGCGGCGGTCGAATGGTCGGCCTTGCGACCGGTCGCCGCATTGGCGGCGGGGTGGCGGTCGAAGGTCAGCACGGTCGGGACGAGACCCCGTTCGGAGGACCGCTGCAGCAGCGTCCGGACGAGTTCCATGTGTCCGCGGTGAAGTCCGTCGAAATAGCCGAGGCCGACTCCGACCGGACGCGATTCCATCCTATCCATGGCCAATCCCCCATTCGGCGGCATCGGTGAAGACCCGCTCCGCGCGATAGACCGGCATCCCGGCTTCCGTTTCATCCAGGCGGCAGACCGCCATCAGACCGAGTCCAGCCCGAAGGACGGCCACGTTCCGCGGTGGGATTCCGTCGTCCCCGCGAAGGTCGGCGGGGACCTCCCGTCCGTTCACGATGCGCAGGGCGGCCGCGTCGTCCAGCGGCAGGACCGGCATCCCGGCGACGGCGGTCTCGAGCGCAAGCAGCCAGCCGGCCTCGGCGAGAGCATCCATGGCATCAACCCCACGGAAGCGGCCCACCTCCTCGATCTCCTCCAGCGTGTGGGCGGCCTCGATGCGGAACGGACCGCATTCGGTACGCAGCAGTTCCTCCGCGTGGGCGCCCAGTCCGGACCCGTGCCCGAGATCCACGCAGAGGGAGCGGATGTAGGTGCCTTTGGTGCAGCGGAGGAGCAGGACGGCGCGCAGGACGCCCCCCTCGTCGGAAACGGACTCGGTGACGACGGAGAGGACGCGGATCCGGCGGGCGACCCGTTCCACCTCGAGACCCTGCCGGGCCAGGTCATACAGGGGTC
>CAXNDY010000128.1:0-4548 GCA_964201095.1 Saccharofermentanales bacterium | reverse complement strand
GGGCTCCCGGACCGCGGTGCAGGTCCTCGCCAACGGTGGGCCCGCGCTCCTCTTCCTGGTCGTCTCGGCGATGGAAGGAGGCTCCGTCGCCTTCCTCGGCGCAGGACTCTGCGCGCTCGCGGCTGCTGGAGCCGACACGTGGTCCTCGGAGCTGGGCATGCTCAGCCGCCGCGACCCGGTCTCTTTCCTGACGCGTCAGCCTGTCCGCCGAGGACTCTCCGGGGGCGTCACCACGCTCGGATTCCTGGGTGCCCTGGTCGGAGCCGCCTTCATAGCCCCTCTCGCACTCTTCATCGGTCTCCCCGTGATCAAGGGGCTCCTGGCCGTGGCGGCGGTGATGGCCTGCGGGATGGCCGGATCGCTGCTCGACAGTCTCCTCGGGGACACGCTCCAGGCGAAATACCGGGACCCGATGAGCGAAGGGTGGACGGAACGCACGGAAAAGGACGGAGCCGCCCTCACGTTGGAGCGCGGCTTCGCCTGGGTGGACAACGACCTGGTGAACGCGGTGAGTTCCCTCGCCGCGGGCGGCCTCGGTCTCGGCTTGCTTCTACTTCTGGTCTGATTGCGGAACCGGCTTCGGGTCCGTCCGACCGCTTGCCTGCTGCTTCAACAGGTCGCGGATCTCCTCCAGCAGGACGTCCGTCTCCGTACGAGCCGGCGGCGTGGCCTCCGTAGCGGCTGCGGCGGCGGCTTCAGCCGCTGCTTCCTTCTTCGCCATGCGGGCCTTGGCCTTGTTGATGAGCTGGATGAACAGGAAGATGGACAGCGCGACGATCAGGAAATCCACGGTCGTCTGGAGGAAGTTGCCGTAGGTCAGCGCCACTTCGGGCTTGAGCACGGTCGCGCCATCCAGGACGGCGGGCTTTAGAACGACCTTCAGGTCGCGGAAGCTCACACCCGAGGTGAGGAACCCGATCACAGGCATGAACAGGTCGCTGACGAGCGAGGAGACGATCTTGCCGAAGGCGCCGCCTATGATGACGCCGATGGCGAGGTCGAGCACGTTGCCGCGCAGGGCGAAGTTCTTGAATTCCTTCAGCATGTCGTTACCTCCGTGGACCTTGGTCTGGGGTGGCGTGCGGTTCTTGGGGTGCACTATCGATTGTACATCATCATCCCGCCGGAGAGGAGAACCACGTCCTTGAATCCGGCCGACTCGAGGGCACGGCCCGCGGACACGGCGCGCGCACCGGACCGACAGATGGAGATGACCTTCTTGTCCTTCCACGATGCGAGTTCGGGCATCCGGGAGAGTAGCTGTCCCAGCGGGATGTTGACGACACCTTCGATCCGTCCGGGGGGGACGCGCAGCTCGTTCGGCTCGCGCACGTCGAGCAGCAGCATCGGTTTTCCCTCCGCGATCCATGCCTTCAGTCCCTTGGCGTCGATTTCCTTCATTATGGTGACTCCTTCCGATATCCGTGGTCTGCATTACGGTCTTTTCCGTTCCTCCCGGATTATAATCGTGTCAGGCATCGGGGGTAGGTAACCATGGTGCCGGAAATCGAGGCGAAGTCCATGAGAATCACCTGGCTGGCCCATAGTGGATTTCTGGTCGAGGGGAAAGAGGCGACCCTGGTGTTCGACTGGTTCCAGGACCCGGCGGACGCCGTGGAAGAATTCTTCCGACTTCGTCGCGCCTCGGCTCTTCCGCCCGTGCCGGTCTACTTCTTCGTATCGCATGCCCATGCCGACCACTGTTCGCCCGGGATTCTGCGATATGCCGGAGAACCCGGTGTCGCATATGTCCTCGAAGAGGATGCTGCCAGGTCTCTGCTGCGGGAGGAAGGCGCCGGTTCCCGACCCGTGGCGGACCAGGTGCTGCGCATGCGGCCCGGGCAAACCGCCACCGCCGGCTCCCTGATGATCCGGACCTTCGGCTCCACCGACCAGGGGGTTTCCTTTCTGGTCGAAGTCGATGGACACAGGGTCTTCCACGCCGGCGACCTGAACGACTGGTACTGGGAGAACGAGTCGACGGAGGCGGAGCTCGCCGCCGACGAGGCCGCCTATGACCGCATCGTGGCCGACGTGGCCGCGACGATGCTGACCTTCGAGCCACCGTTCCTTGCCGTGGCCATGCTTCCGCTCGACCCGAGGCTGGGACGCCATGCCGACCGCGGGATCCTGCGGTTCCTCGACGCGGTTTCCACCCGAAACGTCGTCCCGATGCACCTGCCGGAAAAGACCGGCCTCCCCGGACTCCTGGCCCGGGCGTTGGCCGGTAGGACCAAGGTGATCGCATTCGACGGTCCGGGTGAATCGAACGGAATCCAGATCCCTTGAGAGCCAGAAGACGGAGGTAACCCCATGAAATTCCACATCGTCCACAACAACATCAACGTCAAGGACCTCGAACGTTCCATCGCCTTCTACGAGAAGGCCCTCGGACTGATGCTCTCCAGCCGCAACAAGGCCGGAGACGGAAGCTTCCAGCTCGCCTTCCTGGGCGACGGAATGACCGGCCACGCCATCGAGCTGACCTGGCTCCGCGACAAGACCGGACCCTACGACCTGGGCGACAACGAGTCCCACATCGCCTTCAAGGTGGACGACTTCGACAAGGCCTACTGCCTCCACAAGGAGATGGGCTGCATCGTCTACGAGAACAAGCCGATGGGTCTGTACTTCATCGAGGACCCGGATGGCTATTGGCTCGAAATCATCCCCGAGAAGCGCTCCTAGGTCCAGTACTCCGAAAAGCGAACATATGTTTGCAATCCCCCACGGCCTTTGCTAGAATCAGAGGCAGATAGAGAGCGGTCTCTTGCCGTGGGGGAGGTGGGGCGTGGATATCATCGAAAAGCTCGCGATTCTCGGAGACGCCGCCAAGTACGACGTCTCCTGCTCCTCGAGCGGAAGCGACCGGTCCGCTTCGGCCAGCTCCGGAGTGGGAAATACCGTGGCGGGCGGGATCTGCCATACCTGGACCGATGATGGGCGCTGCATCTCCCTGCTCAAGGTCCTGCTGACCAACCACTGCGACTACGATTGCGTCTACTGCCGCAACCGCCAGTCCAACGACATCCCGCGCGCCGCGTTCCGTCCCGAGGAGCTGGCCGAGCTCACGATCCAGTTCTACCGCCGCAACTACATCGAAGGACTCTTCCTCAGCTCCGGCGTGGTGCGGGACCCGGACCACACGATGGAGCTTCTGATCGAGACCGTGCGACAGCTGCGCGAAACGCACGGCTTCCGGGGGTATGTCCACGTGAAGGTGATTCCCGGCGCAACTTCCGACGCCGTCGAACGGATCGGACGTCTGGCCGACCGGATCAGCGTCAACGTGGAACTACCGTCGAGCCGTTCTCTCGCCCTTCTCGCCCCGCAGAAGCACCCCGAACAGATCGAGGCGCCGATGGGCTATATCGCGGAGCGGCGGGAAGCGAACCGGGACGAGATGGTCCGGTACCGGAACGCGTCGCCCTTCGCACCGGCCGGGCAGAGCACCCAGATGATCGTCGGCGCCACGCCCGACCGGGACGTCCAGATCCTGCGTCTGTCGCAGCGCCTCTATTCGCGCTTCTCCCTCAAACGGGTCTTCTACTCCGCCTATATCCCGACGAACACGGATTCGCTCCTTCCAGCCGTGAACTCGGCGCCGCCCCTGCTGCGGGAGCATCGTCTGTATCAGGCGGACTGGCTGATGCGCTTCTACCGCTTCGACGTCGAGGAGATCGTCGACTCTGGAAACCCGGACCTCGACCTCGACTTGGACCCAAAGAGCGCCTGGGCCATGCGCCACCTCGACCTCTTCCCCGTGGAGGTCAACCGGGCGGATTACGACACCCTGCTGCGCGTGCCCGGCATCGGGGTCGTCTCGGCGAGGCGGGTCCTGGACGCCCGACGGCACGGCCGTCTCCGAGCGGAGGACCTCCGCCCCCTCGGCGTCGTGATGAAGCGGGCGAGGTTCTTCCTGACGGCCGGCGGGCGCTACGCGGCCGAGCGGATCCCCCAGGCGGACGAACTGCGCCTGCGACTGGCCGACTCCGTCGGTCAGGCCGGATACGCCCCCTTCCAGCTGCGCATCGAGGACCTGGCGGTGACGACGGGTGCGGCACTTCCATGTTCCTGAGCTACGACGGCAGCTTCGAAGGTTTCCTGAGCGCCGCGGCTACTGCGCTGCGTTCGAAGACGGACTGCTCCGTGCTACGACCTGGGGCGCAGATCCCCTTGCTGCCCGTGGTGGAGGTCGCGACCGAAGTCGGACTGGCCGACCGCATGGGCGAATTCCTGGCCTCGCGGTTCGGTCCCGACGTGCCGGGGACCGTATATCAAGCTTGGCTCTCCCGGGAGGAAGGTGTCGAGGACGCCCTCGTCGGGTTCCTGCGGATCGGTCTCGAGCGGCGCGTCGACCCGAGCGGATTCCGCCAACGCCCGGAGGTGGCCTCCGTGATGAAGGCCAGCCAGCGGGTCGGACGGGAGGCGCATCGATTCCTCGGGCTCGTCCGTTTCCGCCTGCGCGGAACGCTCTATGTCGCCGAGATCGAGCCGGACACGGAGATCCTCACGCTGATCGGAGACCACTTCTCCGAACGGTTCCAC
>CAXNDY010000127.1:0-4564 GCA_964201095.1 Saccharofermentanales bacterium | reverse complement strand
GGATACACGAAGGAGGAACTCCTTCGGATGTCCGTGGCGGACGTGGAGGTGGATTTCGACCTGTTGAGCGCCCAGCGGGAATGGACGAAGATCGAACCTGGAATGCCCTTCACCCTGGCCGGGCACCAGAAGCGCAAGGACGGGACTCTGTTCCCCGTGGAGGTCCGCTTCGGTTGCGTGATCCGAAACGGCAAGAAGGTTTTTCTCGGCCTGGCGCGCGACGTCACCGAACGAGTGCAGAAGGAGCGGCGCATCACCCAGCTGAATCGTCTGTACGCCGTCCTCAGCCGCATCAACGAGGCCATCGTCCACATCCAGGACCAGGACGAGCTGTTCGAAGAAGCCTGTCGGATCGCCACCGGCATCGGGGAATACCGCATGGCATGGATCGGTCTGGTCGGAGACACGGACGGCCGGGTACGTCCCGTGGCTTCCTCCGAAGATGTCGCAGGGTATCTGGATGGCGTCGAGATCCTGGCATTCGACGAGAGGTTGGGGGCAGGTCCGACCGGCACGGCGATCCGTGAAGGTCGCTGCGTCATCTGCAGCGACATCGTGACGGATCCCTCCATGGCGCCCTGGAGGGAATCCGCCTTGCGGATGGGGTACCACTCCTCGGCTTCCATTCCGCTTCGGAAAAGAGGTCGGGTCTTCGGGGCCATGACCGTGTATTCACTCGATCGGAATGGATTCGACAAGGACGATGAGAATCTCCTCATGGAGATCAGTGACGATATCTCCTTTGCCCTGGATTTCTATGAGAACGAGAAGGACCGCAGAGCGGCGCAGGAGGCGCTGAAGGACAGCGAGGAGCGATACCGCACCGTCGCGGACCACACCTTCGATTGGGAGTATTGGGAGGGAACGGACGGACGCTTCGTCTACAGCTCTCCTTCCTGCGAAACGATCACCGGATATTCCCGAAAGGAAGTCTCGGAGGAACCGGACTTCCTGCATGCGATCATGCACCCGGAGGATCGAGCGGTTCTCGAGGACCACGAAGCTGCAGTCCGAGGGGACGAGATGGACGACGTCCTTCATGCGGATTTCCGGATCCTCCGCAAGGACGGCGAGGAACGTTGGATCTCCCATTCCTGCAAGCGGATCCTCGGTCCGGACGGGACGAGTCGGGGTCGCCGCGCGAGCAATCGCGACATCACCGCCCAGAAGACCGCCGAGTGCGAGGTCCTGCAGAGCCACCTACGGATGCGCAGGACCTTCACGGAAGCCATCCACGCGCTGGCCTTCGCGATCGAGACGCGCGACCCCTACACGACCGGTCACCAGGAGCGGGTGTCGAGACTCGCCACGGCGATCGCCACGGAGATGGCGCTGCCTCCGGATGTCGTGGAAGGCATCCAGATCGCCGCGACCCTGCACGACATCGGAAAGCTGAGCGTTCCGGCGGAACTGCTCAGCAAGCCGGTCCGCCTGTCCGCCCTCGAGCATTCCCTGATCGAGACCCACAGCCAGTCCGGCTACGAGATCCTGAGTCGGATCGAGTTCCCATGGCCCATCGCCGAGATCGTCTACCAGCACCACGAGAGAATGGATGGATCGGGTTACCCGAGGAACCTGAAGGGCTCGGAGATCCTGCTGGAGGCGAGGATCCTGTGCGTCGCGGACGTCGTCGAAGCCATGTCGTCGCATCGCCCCTACCGACCTGCGCTGGGCGAAGAGAAGGCCCTCGAGGAGATCGCTCTCCACAAGGGCTCTCGATATGACTCGGAAGTGGCGGAAGCCTGCGTCCGGGTCTTCGTGGCCAACAGGTTCCGTTTCGATCCGGCCTGACGCTTCTTCGACGAGGGTTCGTCGCTAGTCGTCCTGCAGGGCGTCGTAGCCTTCCTCTCCGGTGCGGACCCGGATGACGTTCTCGACGTCGTAGATGAAGATCTTGCCGTCGCCGATGTGGCCGGTATAGAGGACCTTCTTGGCGGTCTCGATGACCTTGCGGACCGGGACCTTCGAGACGACGATCGAGACCTGGACCTTGGGAAGCAGGTTCATCTCCTTCTCGACGCCGCGGTAGTATTCGGTCTTGCCCTTCTGGATGCCGCAGCCCAGCACCTGCGCGACGGTCATCCCGGACACGCCGATCTCGTTCATGGCTTCCTTCAGGATCTCGAACTTGCTCTGCTTGGTGATGATGTCCACCTTGGTGAACTTCACGTCCGAGGCCATGACGGTGGCCGGAGAGGTGACCAGTTCGACGGGCACCGCGCGGTCGATGTGGACCTGCGGGTTCTTCGGCGCGGGGTTGAGCTCGCCGCCGTTGGCCAGGCGGTGGTTGAAGCGGGCGAGCTGCGGGATGGGGGCGTTGTCGGCGGAGTCGTAGTCGAGTTCGGAGGCGGCCCGGACGTTGTCGGGGTAGGCGAGGACGCCCATCTCGGGGACGTCGAGACCTTCCAGTTCGTCTTCCGGCGAGGAGCGCAGACCCCAGACCCGGTCGAGCACCTTGAAGAACGCGAGGGAAACGCCGAAGCCGAAGACGACCAGGACGCCGAGGGCGATGAGCTGGGCGACCAGCTGGGAGGCGTCTCCATAGAAGAGGCCGCGTACGCCGCCGGCGACGCCGTTGTATCCGTCGCCGTAGGTGCCGTCGGCGAACAGACCGAGGGCGAGGACGCCCCAGAAGCCGTTGACGCCGTGGACGGAGATGGCGCCGACCGGGTCGTCCAGCTTGAGCTTGTTCTCGATGAAGGGAACGGCGACGCAGACCAGGACGCCGGCGACGGTGCCGATGACCAGCGCGGAGACGCCGTTGACGAAGGCGCAGGGGGCGGTGATGGCGACGAGGCCGGCCAGCGCGCCGTTGGCGGTCATGGACGGGTCCGGCTTGCCGAACTTGATCCACATGTAGAACATGGCGACCAGGCCGCCGATGGCGCCGGCGATCATGGTGTTGGTCGCGACGACCGCGAGGCGGAAGTCGCCGGCATTGAGCGTCGAGCCCGCGTTGAAGGCGAACCAGCAGAAGAACAGGATGATGGTGCCGATGATGGCCATGGGGATGTTGTGGCCGGGGAAGGCGCGGGCGGTGCCGTCCTTCTTGAACTTGCCGATTCTCGGGCCGATGACGATGGCGCCGGCCAGGGCGAGCATGCCGCCCATGGAGTGGACCACCGCGGAGCCGGCGAAGTCGACGACGCCGTGGCCGAGGCCGAAGTTCCTGCCCAACGTCGCGAGCCAGCCGCCGCCCCAGACCCAGTTGGCGAACAGCGGGTAGAGGAAGATGGCGATGAAGAACGAGGTGATGACGGTGGCGGAGTACTTGACGCGTTCGGCGAGGGCGCCGGTGGGAATCGTGACGGTCGTGTCCATGAAGACCATCTGGAAGAAGAACAGGGCGTAGATGCCGGCATCATAGGTGCCGACCAGGCCGAAGCCCTTGTAGCCGAGGATGCCGCCGAGACCGGGGATGGACAGCATCGCGTTCAGGGCGGAACCGCCGGAGCCGAGGCTTGCGGCACCGCCGGAACCGCCCATCTGCAGGGCGAAGCCGACGAGGAAGTAGCCGATGGCGCCGACCAGGAAGACCATGAAGTTCATGGTGATGACGTGGGCGGCGTTCTTGGAGCGGCAGAAGCCGGTCTCGACCATGGCGAAGCCGCACTGGAAGAAGAAGACCATGAAGGCGCAGATCATGACCCAGACGTAGTTCGCGCCCATCATGGCCTTGTTGGCGGTGGCCGCGACGCCGTCGAGGGTCTCGGTGCCGGTGGTGGCGGTGTAGGAGGCGCCGGAGGGGTCGGCGGCGGAGGAGTCGCCGGTGAACAGGCTCGCGACCGTGAGGATGCCGACGATCACGAGGACGCTCACCGCGAGCAGAACGAGGTATTTCTTCGGGAGTTTCATGGGGTTCTCCTTTCCATCAGGGGCGAATCCGCGGAGGGGGGTCCGGTGGTGGGAGAGAGACTCAGTGGCGGCGGGTCTGGCGCTGTCGCGACTTCTCGGACCGGAAATTCTCCCAGGAGAACCGGGACGAGCTCCTGTAGACTTCCGTCGACAACTTGCGTACGGAAAGAAGGTACCGGATCCCGAGGAACATCAGGATGGCGCCGAGGACGGCTCCGTGTACCTCCGAACCCAGCATGGGGAACTGGACGTCCGCGAGGACGCTGTAAAGGGTGAATGCCGCGCCGGAGAGGAAGATGAGGGCTGCCATTCCGAACAGGAAGGTGATGGAGGTGGTCTTGGAGCGGTCCACCTCGGGGATGGGTTGATCCTTCATGTGTCTCTACCTCCTCTCCTCGCGTCTTTGTGGAAACGGCGAAGGCGCCTGGCCGGGGAGTCCCCTGCCAGGCGCCTTCGCCTGATCCAACGAAAAGGCGCTCCCGACCGTCTGGTCGAAAGCGCCTTCGCTGTTGTTGTGGAGTATAGGGGTCGAGGGGCAGGATTGTCAACAGGAGATTTTCCTGGGTACCCCCCATTTTTTCATGCCGTGGATTGGAAGGTCTTGACTCGAAAATCATCGGATAATTCATCCACAATGGAATCATTGCGAATCCACAAGTCATCCACAATTTCTGTGGATTGTTCTGTTTGCCTTGAAATATATGAACGG
>CAXNDY010000126.1:0-4578 GCA_964201095.1 Saccharofermentanales bacterium | reverse complement strand
ACGGCCGTCGCCGCGACGTCGCAGGTCGCGATCAGGTCGGTCACCGCTTCCGCGTCCCGGCCGTCGACGGCGCGGACGCCCTCGACCCAGCGGTCCTCGCGGGCGGCGTCGCTCACGAGGCCGAGCGGGTAGCGGCCCTCGCGGTTCAGCGCCTGCACCACGTCCGGCATCACGTCGATGAACACGACCTCATAGCCTGCATCGGCGAAGACGGCCCCGATGAAGCCCCGTCCGATGTTGCCCGCGCCGTACATGGCCAGGACCGGTCTTCGTGCCGCCACCTACCCGACCCTCCGGATGGCGGGGTCCGTGAAGACGTCGGCCTCGTCGCGGCTACGGGTCGAGAACTCCGAGACCACGGCGCCCTCCGGCCCTCCCTGGAACCAGTGCTTCGTGTCCGGACCGAGCGTGTACTGCTCGCCGGGCTGCAGCACGATCTCGCGCCAGACCGTGTACCAGGCCTCGTGGCCCTTCGGAGGCCGGCAGGACGGTTCGGGCGTCGCCGCGCCTTCCACATACAGGTACACCGTCCCCTGCCGGCAGCGGAAGGTCTCCTCCTTGCCGGGCTGGCCGTCCACGGCGGGATGGCGGTGTTCCGGGCAGGTCTGCCCCGGCGACAGGATCAGTTCCTTCGCGCAGCAGCGGGCGGTGTTCACGTACGTCAGGATGGTCAGGCCCGTCTGCGGGAATTCCGACAGTCCGAAGTCGGCGAACTCGATCCGCCCCTTCTCCGCTTCCGTCAGGGCAATCCCCGCCAACGCGAAGGCCTTCAGCGCGTCCTCGTGGGCACGGTCGATTTCCATTTTCGTCATCATGTCGCTTTCCTCCTATTCCACGGCCGTCGGGACGTTCTCGCCCGGCCGGTCCGCCATGTAGGCCATCACCTCGGCCAAGGGCCGCATGCCCGTCGTCGCGCCCGCCGCCATCACGCAGAACGTGCCGGTCGCATTCGCCAGCCGGCCGCATTCCACGAGGTCCCAGCCCTTCGAGAGACCCGCCGTGAACCCGGCGCAGAAGGCGTCTCCGGCGCCGGTCGTCTCGACGACCTTCGCGCCCGCATAGGTCGGGATGCGGAACGCCGTCCCGTCCTTCGCCATGACGAGGCATCCATCCTTGCCCAGCTTGACGGCGACGGCCTTGCGCACGCCGGTAGAGAGGAAGAAGCGGGCGATGCCGACCGGGTCACGGAGACCGGAGAGCTCCACGGCCTCCTCGTAGCTCGGAAGGAAATAGTCGAGGTGCGGCAGGCAGGGCGCGAGGACCTTCATCCACCGACCCTGGCTGTCCCAGGCCGTATCCAGCACGGTCGTGCGTCCGAGCGTCGTGGCGCGGCGGAGCAGTTCCGCGGCCGGTTCGCCGTCGAAGGAGGGCATGAGCATGGTCCCGGCGATGAACAGGATCCTCGCGCGCTCCACCACGTCCATGCGGACGTCCTCGAGGCGGAAGTCGCCATTGGCGCCGAGGCAATGCAGGAAGGTTCGCTCCCCGCTCCCGTCGACCAGCACCATCGAGGCGCTCGTTCCGAAGGTCCTGTCGGTCGCGAGTCCGGAGACGTCCACGCCTTCCTTCGCCAGGGTATCCTGGATGAAGCGGCCGAATCCATCGTCGCCTACCTTACCCAGCACGCCGGACGAGAGCCCGAGACGGGCGAGGTCGATGGACGCGCTCGAGGCGCACCCGCCCAGATGCAGGTCGATCCGATCCACCAGCTGCAGTTTGCCCCGCTCCGGGATCCCATCGATGGTCCTTCCGATCGCATCCGCGACCAGGATTCCCACACACGCCACGTCCAGTTTCTTCCCGCTCTTCTCCATCGTCCTGGCTCCTCCTTCGTCAATCCGACAGGCTTCTTCCGGGGTCATCGTACCGTGGTCCCCGCCTTTTGTAAAGACGTTTTACTTTGCTCGCGGTATCCTTGCCATCTCCCGTTCGGGCGTGCGACAATGGAGACCGAAACGCGAGGACGCCGGCCGACGAACGGTGCCCGGCCTGCACGAGGAGACACCCACGAGGAGACCCCCCACGATGCCCGAGTCCCAGGGAGCCAACAACCGCAGCCTCCGGAGCGCCAACCGCGCCCTGCTGCTCCGACTGCTCGCGACGAACGGCCCCACCACCCGCGCGGCGCTCGCCCGCGAGGTCGGTCTGACCCGGATGTCCATCACCTACATCGTCCAGGAGATGCTCGCCGACGGCCTCGTCACCGAGTGCGCCGGTACTCCCGGTGCTTCCGGTGATTCCGTACCCGGTACCTCCGCCGCGTCCGGCCGTCGCTCCGTCGGCCTTTCCCTCCCCGAAGGCCGCATCACGGCGCTCGGCCTCTACATCGCCCGCGATGCCGTCACGGGCACCGTGGCCGACATCGCCGCCGGCCCCCTCGTCACGCTCCGCCAGCCCCTGTCGCACGACGAGGACGCCGCGTCGCTGTCCCGGCGCCTCCTCGCCCTCGTCGCCGAGCTCCTCGACCGCGACCGCGCCCTGCGCGCCGAGCGCGGCATCCGCCCCGACCTCCGTCCCTCCGGCATCGGCGTCTCCTCCATCGGCCCCGTCGACGTCCCCGGCGGGCGCCTCCTCGAGCCCCCGAACTTCCACGGCATCGCCGACGTCCCCGTGCGCGGCCTGCTCGAGCGCGCCTTCGACCTGCCGGTCCGCGTCGACAACGACATGAACGCCGCCGCCCTCGCCGAACTCCTCTACGGCAGCGCCCGGGGCCTGCGCGACTTCCTGTACCTCGGCCTCACGAACGGCGTCGGCGCGGGGCTCGTCTCCGACGGCCGGCTGTTCGAAGGCGGTGCGGGCTTCGCCGGCGAGGTCGGCCACATGTCCATCGACTACCAGGGCCCGGTGTGCTCCTGCGGCAACCGGGGCTGCCTCGAACTCTACGCCAGCCTCCCCGTCCTGCTCGCCCGGTTTCCCAAGCCCCTCCCCGCCTCCCCCGCCGAGGCCTTCGCCGCCCTCGTCGCCCTCGCCGATCGCGGCGACCCGCAGGCCGGACACATCTTCGACGACCTGTGCCGCAGCCTCTCGGTCGCGCTGGTGAGCCTCGCGAACCTCGTCGACCCCGGGGCCATCATCCTCGGCCACGAAGGTGCGCTGGCAGGCGAGCTCCTCGTCGGACGCCTCGAGCGGGCCATCAATTCGCGGATGATCCAGCGCTCCGCCAAGCACCTTCCCGTCCGCGTCTCCGCCTTCCTCGACCAGGCCCCGGTGCACGGCGCCTCGGCCCTGGTCTTCGACCGGATCTTCCAGGGAACCTGGGCGCCCTAGCGCCCGCAACCGACGACCCCCCTCCGCAGACGCCTGCTCGACACCGAAAGGAGAACCCCATGCACGACGCCAGACTGGACCGCCTCGCGCACCACATCCTCCATTACTCCGTCGAGATCCGGAAGGGCGACCGCTTCGCCCTCAGCCTCACCACGGCCTCCCTGCCCCTCGGCAAGGCCCTCCTCGAGGAGACGCGACGCATCGGCGCCTTCGCCTACGTCGAGATCCTGGACGAGGAAATCCAGCGCCTGTCCCGCGAGCTCATCGACCCCGACGACGGCGGCTTCTCCGAAGATTCCCTCAAGTGCTCGGTCGCCTGGGGTCTGCGCCGCTTCGAGGACCTGAAGGCCGGTGTCTCCATCCGCTCGTTCGAGAACGACATGGAGACCGCCGGCGTCGACCCCCGCAAGGTCCGCCTCGCCGCACAGACCGGAATGCCCCTCCAGGACCTGATCATCAACCACCGCAAATGGGTCCTGTTCGAATACCCCACCAAGGGGCAGGCCCAGAAAGCCGGCATGTCCTACGACCGCTTCTTCGACTTCGTCCTCGACGTCTCCTGCGTGGACTACGAGAAGATGCGCCGCGACGTCGAGCCCCTCAAGGCCCGCATGCAGCGCACCGACCGCGTCCGCCTCGTCGGACCCGGTACCGACCTCTCCTTCTCGATCAAAGGAATCCCCGCCATCCCCTGCTGCGGCGAATACAACATCCCCGACGGCGAGATCTTCACCGCGCCGGTCCGCGATTCCGTCAACGGCACCCTCTCCTACAACACGCCCTCGATCTACTGGGGCAAGAAGTTCTCCGACATCCGCTTCACGTTCAAGGACGGGCGCATCGAGGAGGCCTCCTGCACCGGTTCCCAGGAGGATCTGCTCAAGATCCTCGACAGCGACCCCGGCGCGCGCTACATCGGCGAATTCGCGATCGGGCTCAACCCCCTGGTCCGCGAACCCTTCTGCAACACGCTGTTCGACGAGAAGATCTACGGGTCCTTCCACTTCACGCCGGGACGCTGCTACGACGACGCGCCCAATGGCAACGAGTCCGCCGTGCACTGGGACCTCGTCTGCATCCAGCGGCCGGAGTACGGCGGCGGCGAGATGTACTTCGACGGCGAACTGGTCCGCAAGGACGGCCTGTTCCTGCCGGAAGACCTGCGGGGGTTGAATTAGAGTGCGTATTTCAGCTAGGCGTTGCCGCATAGCGTTCGAGGCGCGAGCCGAGAGGCAGCATGCGTAGCAGGCTTCATGCAACGCCTTGCAGAAATGCGTGCGGGGAACTAGAGCACGGCTTCCGGCCTACGGC
>CAXNDY010000125.1:0-4595 GCA_964201095.1 Saccharofermentanales bacterium | reverse complement strand
CGATCTGATGCACGCAGATTATAGCATTCAGGGCCATGCGCGCGCAAGTTCCGCATTCAGTGGATTCCCCTGGGGGTTCCATGGGGTCCATGGATCTTCAGGGGTCATCCTGGGGAATCACGGAAAAAGGGGGTTGACGGAAATCGCGGAAGTGGTAATATGGCAGTAGTGAACGTTGAACACTAGTTGTTTTTAAGCAGTACCGCACATCGACTACAACGTTCGCGACTCAGAAAGGAGTGATGCAATGAACATCCAGTTCAAGAAAGGCGTGCTCGAGCTCTGCGTCCTCTCGATGCTGCTGAAGGACGACCGCTACGGGTACGACCTTTCCAGCAAGCTGACGGAGATCATCACGATCTCCGACGGGACGATCTATCCGATCCTCCGGAGGCTGAAGATCGATGGCCACGTCACGACCTATCTCCAGGAGTCCTCGGGAGGGCCGCCCCGCAAGTACTACCAGCTGACCGACACCGGAAGGACGGAACAGAAGTCGCTCGAACAGGAATGGAACCATTTCGTCGGCAAGGTGGAATCGATCGTTGCAGGAGGGCAGGAAGATGCTTAGGCAGGAATTCATGGACACGATGCACAAGCGGCTTTCCGCGCTCGGCAAGTCGCCCCAGGAGATCGGCGATATCCTGGCCGATTTCGAGGAGCACATCGCAGCCGGCGTCGCCGGGGGACGCACCGAAGAGGACGTCGTTTCCGGCATCGGAGACCCGGCGGAACTCGCGGCGCAGTACGCGGACGGCTCCGAAGCTCCGAAGATGGGCTCGGGGGCGCCTTCCGCACCACCCGTCCCGCCCTCCCACGCACCCGCTCCCTCCGTCACCGCCGGCGGCGTCGGTCGCGGCCTCCTCGCGGCGCTCGGGCTCCTCTTCATCGACCTGATCCTCGCGATCCCCATCCTCGCGTCCCTCTTCGCGGTCGTCGTCTCCCTCTGGGCGGTCGTCGTCTCGATCGCCGCGGTCGCGGCCGCGCTGGTCGTCGCCGCCCTCCCCGTGACGGTCGTCGGCTTCTCCCTGTTCCCCTTGACGACGGTCCCGGGGATCTTCCTCGCGCTCCTCGGGGTCTCGCTGCTCGCACTGGCCGTCCTGGCCGCCATCGGGATGTTCTACGTCAGCAAGTACTTCTTCCTCGGCGTGAAGGCCTTCTTCGGCGCCCAGGTGAAGATCGTGAAAGGAGGGTCCAGGTCATGAGCGCACTCCGTCTCCGTTCCAGGCTTTCCAGCCGTTCCGGCCGTTCCGCCCTGGTCGTCGTCGTCCTCGTATGCCTCGTCGTCTTCGTCGTGTTCGGCATCGCGGGTTCCCTGGGGGTCGCCTTCAGCAACGGGTGGCAGAAGATCGTCACCGGCGACTGGAGCGGTTTCCATGTCGGCAGCGGCCAGTTGAACGACATCGACCGGACGGTCTCCAGCGGACTCGATGGAATCGACCGCATCGAGATCTTCACCGTATCCACGGACCCCGCCATCGTCTCGGGTGGCGACGTCAACGTCGAAGCCGTCCTGAAGGGCTCGTACACCTCCTTCGGAGGCGCCCTGGACCTCACCCTGGAAAGGGTCGGCTCCACGCTGCGCATCCGCATGGAATACCCGCGGTTCGGGCTGGTGGACACCAACCTGGACTTCACCATCACGATTCCCGCCTCCTATGCGGGAGCTCTCCATGTCGAGGGGGTCTCCTCCTCGATCCGAATGAAGGACCCCGGTTTCACCTGCACGGACTTCTCGGCTTCCACCGTGTCCGGCGATATCCGGATCGACGGCCTGAAGGCGAAGGCCTACGACATCTCGACCACGTCCGGGGACTGCGCGCTGACCGGCGTCGACGGGCTCTTCCGGGGCTACAGCGTCTCCGGGGAGATGTCGGTGGAGGTCGACACCTTGGCCGCTTTCACGGTGAACACCGTGTCCGGGGACACCGCGCTGTCCCTTCCCTCCGGGGGCGAGTCGTTCGGCTTCGAGTTCGACACGGTGTCCGGCGACTTCCAGTGCGGTTTCGAAACCGCGGTCGTACTCGACAAGACCACGGGGAATAGCGTTTCGGGTCATGTCGGTGGAGGCGGGACCACCTTCAGGGTCCAGTCCGTCTCGGGCGACTTCCACATCACGCACCGCTGAACTACCGGTTCGCATAAGTCTCATGGGGGCGCTTCCTTCGGGGAGCGCCCTTCGCGCGTCCGGTCCGCGGGAGTATAATGGGTAGACAGGTGCGGAACCGGTGCGTTCCGCAGCATGCGAAGGAGGCATTCCCATGAACGAATCGGATCTCTCCACGATCTTCCTGGTTCTCATCGCGCTCGAGGCCCTCTGGTGGGTCGTCTGGGTCGGGCTCGCGTTCTCCCGCAAGATCTTCGCGAACGCCGTCTTCCTGGTCGTGACCGGCCTGATCTGGGGCGTTCTCGCCACCGTCGGACTGGTCGGCTTCCCGGCCGGCGCCTCCGTGATCCTGCTCGTCGCATGCCTCGTCGTGCCGTTCCTGCTGCTTCCCGGGATGGTCACCATCATCACCGAGTACCAGCGCGGCGTCCTGTTCCGCTTCGGCAAGCTCGTCAGCGAGCTGCAGCCGGGTCTCAACATCATCTTCCCGTTCGGCATCGACCGCGTCGTCAAGATCGACCTGCGCACGTTCACCATCGACGTCGCCAAGCAGGAGGTGATCACCAAGGACAACATCCCCGTCTTCGTCGACGCCGTGGTCTACTTCAACGTCTTCTCCTCGACGCTCGCGGTCACCAAGGTCGCCAACTACACGCTGAGCACGACGCTGCTCGGCCAGACGACCCTGCGCTCGATCCTGGGCCAGCACGACCTGGACGAGATCCTCTCGCAGCGCTCCGAACTGAACAAGCTGCTGACCGACCTGCTCGACCGCGACACCGACCCATGGGGCATCAAGGTCACGGCCGTCGAGATCAAGAGCATCGAGATCCCCGACTCCATGAAGCGCGCCATGGCCAAGCAGGCCGAAGCCGAGCGCGAACGCCGCGCCAAGGTCATCGCCGCGGACGGCGAATTCCAGGCGTCCGAGAAGCTGGCGCAGGCCGCCGCCATCATCGCTACCCAGCCGGCTTCCCTTCAGTTGCGCTACATGCAGACGCTGACCGAGATCGCCGTCGAGAAGAATTCGACCATCATCTTCCCGCTGCCGATCGACCTGATCACCATGTTCCTCAAGGGCAAGGACGAGGGCGGGAAAGGCTGATTCCCCGTCTAGCCGATCTGGTCCATGCCGGCCTGGAAGGCCTTGAGATTGACCTCGATGGTATCCTTCCTGACGTTTTCGCGGATGACCTTCTGCCAGTCGATGTCGGTGAGTCCCATCCCCTTCACCAGCGCACCGAACAGCACGAGGTTCATGGAGCGGACGCTGCCGAGATTCCGGGCGATCTCCGACGCGTTGACGACGGTGGTGTCGACCTTCGACTTCAATTCGTCCAGGACTCCCCTGGGGTAGGCGACCTTGCCGGTCAGGATGGGCGACGAGGGCAGCTCGAAGTCGTTGACGACCGCCCTGCCCTTCGGGTTCAGGTACGGGAGCCATCGCAGGGCTTCCATCTTCTCGAAGGAGACCAGGATGTCGGCGCCGCCGATCTCGATCACGGGGGAATCGACCCTTTCGCCGTACCGGACCTGCGAGGACACGGAACCGCCGCGTTGGCTCATCCCGTGGATTTCGCTCATCTTCACGTCGTATCCGGCCTGCATGAGTCCGGTCGTCAGGATCTTGCTCGCGAGCAGGGTGCCCTGCCCGCCGACGCCGACCAGGAGGATGCTCCTAACCATTCCTGCGTTCCTCCTTCATGATGGCGACCGGCTTGCAGACCTGCAGGCAGACGCCGCATCCGACGCACTGCGCCGGGTCGATCCGCACCTTCTTCGACTCGGCATCGTAGATGAGCGACGAGCATCCGGTTCGGAGGCACATCCTGCATCCGATGCACTTCTCGTCGATCACGCGGCACTGGCCCTTCAGGAGAGTCGGGAATTCGGCCTTGTCCTGCACCGAGAACTTCTTCAGGACACAGGGCCAGCGGGTGATGATGACGGAGGGCTCGTCCAGGCTCAGCGCCCAATCCAGGGCGTTCTTCACCGCCGTCAGGTCGTTGGGGTCGATCGACACGATAGGCTCGATGCCGCAGGCGCGCACCAACGTCTCGATATCGACGTCCTTCGTCTCCTTGCCCTGCAGCGTGAAGCCGGTGCCCGGGTTCTGCTGGTGCCCGGTCATGCCGGTGATGCGGTTGTCGAGGATCACGTTGACCGTGCGGCTCCGGTTGTAGACGACGTCGAGCAGCGAATTGATGCCGGTGTGGAAGAAGGTCGAGTCGCCGAGTACCGACACGACGCGCCGCTGGTTGTCCGGTATCATGTCCAGGACCTGCTGGAAGCCGTGGCCGGAGCTGATGCTGGAGCCCATGCAGCCGTTGTAGTCCATGGCGTTGTAGGGTTCGGCGAATCCGAGCGTATAGCAGCCGATGTCGCCGGCGACGACGATGTTCTTCCGCTTGCCGAGTTCATGGAAGAAACCCCGATGCGGGCATCCCGCGCACAGCGTCGGGGGACGGGGCACGACGTTGTCGGGAGA
>CAXNDY010000124.1:0-4601 GCA_964201095.1 Saccharofermentanales bacterium | reverse complement strand
AGGGATTATTACCATAACAAGAACATTGAGAAAGAGAATACCGAGATTCGGCAGGAAACGTGCGATGGCTAGCAGAGCGGCATTGCGGAGCATTTTTCCAAGAGAGAGCTTGAATGTCACCATCATCGGGTAGAGGTACATGAGCATGAAGGAGAGCAGGAGCGAGATGATGACGACGAGGCCGGAGACCAATCCCTGGATGATGACGCTTCCGACCAGAGGGGAATTGAAGTAGCCGTAGTCGAAGGCCAGGACGACCACCGCCACGATGGAGAGGCTTCCCAGGGCCATGGACTGCTTCAGGTTGCTTCCTGCGGCTTCCTTGAAGTCCATCCAGACGAAGGCGTGCTCTTCCCGTGCGTAGTTGCGGAAGAGGTAGGTGACGCCGGCGTGGACCGGTCCGACGACGATGAAGGAGAGTCCGACGACCGTGACGGACACCAGGAGGTAGGTCAGGGTCAGATAGAACGTCGCGGCCTGCTGGATGTCGGCGTCGGCCAGGGTTTCCCCCGAAGATTTCAAAAGGATGACGAGGTTGTCGAAGGTGAATCCCGGCACGAGGTACTGGAGCAGCGTCGGCGCAAGGAAGAAGGCGAGCGCGATGGCGGGGAGGCTGAACAGGAAGTACATCGCGTTGATCGTGACGAGCTTCCAGAACTTGCGGAAGAGGATTTCGAAGAACAGCTTGAAAGGACCCTTGGGCGGCGCGTTCGCGGGAACGCCCGGACCCTCCTTGGTGTAGTCGAAGAAACCGAAGAACCCTGCCATGTGAACCTCCTGGAGACTTTGTCGGCTTTCCGCCGGCATTTCCATTGATTATAGCGCAACCGGGGGCGTCGGCATAGGAGGGAGTCGCGTCGCGAAGTCCTTGACCACCGCAAGCGACGTCTCGATGATGGCTCGGATCTTGTCCTCCTTCTTGCGGTAGCGTTCCTCGGGCAGCTGGATCAGGCCGAAGTTGGCGTTCATGGGGGCGAAGGCGCGGACGCGCTCGTCGGAGACATAGGCGGCCAGGGCGCCGATCGCAGTCGACGGAGGCGGAAGGAAGGGTGGAAGGCCGAGGAGCCGATGCGCGAGGTTGACGCCGGCCAGGAGGCCGGAGGAGGTCGACTCGACATAGCCTTCGACGCCGGTCATCTGTCCCGCGAAGAAGAGAAGAGGCCTCGCGGCCGGCAACCCCGACCCGGTCGCCGAATAGTCCGCGGAAAGGAATCCGGGCGAAGATAGATAGGTGTTGCGGTGCATGGCGCCGTAGCGGCGGATCTCCGCCCTTTCGAGGCCGGGAATCATCCGCAGGACGCGCAGCTGTTCCTTCTGCTTCAGGCGGGTCTGGAAGCCGACGAGATTGAACAGGCTCGCCGCGGCATCGTCCTGACGGAGCTGCACGCAGGCGTAAGGAATCCGGCCGGTTCTCGGGTCGACGAGTCCCACCGGCTTCATCGGGCCGAAACGGATCGTGTCGAGTCCACGAAGGGCCATGGACTCGATGGGCATGCAGCCCTCGAACACGGCCCCCTGTTCGAAGTCCTTGATATCCGCCGTTTCCGCGGTCACCAGGGCCTGGTGGAAGGCGAGATAGGTCGGCTCGTCCATCGGGCAGTTGATGTAGTCGTCCCCTCCCTTGCCATACCGCGAGGCGCGGAAGGCGATGGAGAGGTCGATGGTGTCCGCGGCGACGATCGGAGCGGCTGCGTCGAAGAAATGCAGGGAGCCGGATCCGAAGAACCGGGCGATGTCTTCCGCCAATGAACCCTCGGTCAGGGGACCGGTCGCGATGAGGCATGGGTCCTCGGGAAGTCTCTCGACGAGACCTTCCCGCACCTCGATCAGGTGGTTGGCGCGGATGGCGCGGGTGATCGTCGCGGAAAAGACCTCGCGGTCGACCGCAAGAGCACCTCCCGCCGGGACGCGGCACGCGTCGGCCGCCGCAATCACGAGGGAGCCCAGAAGGCGCATCTCCTGCTTGAGCAGACCGACGGCGTTCTCCAGCCGGTCGGAGCGGAGCGAGTTGCTGCACACGAGTTCCGCGAAGTCGTCGGAGTGGTGGGCCGGCGTCCTGCGGCCGGGCTTCATCTCGAGGAGGACGACGTGGATGCCGTGGCGCGCGAGCTGCCAGGCCGCCTCGCAGCCGGCGAGACCAGCGCCGACGACGGTCGCGGTCGGACGGGTGGAATCACTCATCTTTCTTCGCGCGCTTCACGTTCGTCGAGCAATCCCTGTTCCCGCACTGCGGCTTGCCGCCGCGGCCCTTGAAACTGTGCCAGACCATGTAGGTGCCGCAGACTTCGCAGCTCTTCCCTTCCATCGGAAGGTCCCAGCTGATGAAGTCGCATTCCGCATTCGTTCCCTTCCGGTCGCAGGTGAAGAACCGCTTGCCCTTGAACTTCTTCGAGACCTTGACCACGAGGCCGGAACCGCATTTCGGACAGTTCCCCTTGACGGTCTGGTCGATGTTGCGGGTGAACCTGCACGTCGGATAGAGCGAGCAGGAGAGGAACTGGCCATAGCGGCTCTCCCGCAGGAGCAGGTCGCCTTCGCCGCAGGTCGGGCACTTCTCGCCCGTGGGCTGGCCCTTCGATTTCTCGGCTTCCGCCGGATCTACGCTTCCGTCCGCAAGGGTCTTCGGGATCTTCTCGGTATGCTTGCAGGCCGGATACTTCGAGCAGCTGATGAACCGGCCGAACCGGCCTTCCTTGTAGAGGAGGTCCCCTTCGCCGCAGGTCGGGCACTTCCGGCCGACGGGTTCGGCCTCGGGTCCCTTTCCTTCCTGCGCCTTCTGCACCAGGATATGGAAGGCGGGATAGAATTCGTCGAGGACGGCCACCAAGCCGTTCTCCCCCTCGGCCACCGTGTCGAGGCGGGACTCCATGCGGGCCGTGAACTTCACATCGACGATGTCGAGGAAGTTTTCGATGAGATACTCGGTGACCTTGACGCCGAGGTCCGTCGGAAGCAGGTACTTCTTGTCCTTTTCGATGTAGTTGCGGTCGAGGATCGTGGTCAGCGTCGGCGCGTAGGTGGACGGTCGACCGATCCCCTGTTCCTCCAAGGCCTTGATCAGCGTGGCTTCGGTATACCGGGCCGGAGGCTGCGTGAACTTCTGCTCCTTGAGGAGATCGGACAGGTCGAGCGGCTCACCTTCCGCAAGTTCGGGGATCTTCTCCTTGCCGCTGTCCTCTTCGTCCTCGCGGTCGTCTTCCTTCTCCACTTCCTTTTCGCCGAAAGCGGCGAGGAATCCGTCGAAGCGGGGCGTTTCGCCGACCGCCCGGAAGACCTGCCGACCGGCGTTCGCGTCCACGGTCACCACATCGAATTCGGCATTCGGCATCTGGCTGGCCAGGAAGCGCTCCCAGACCAGGCGGTAGAGCCGGAACTGGTCGTTGGTCAGCGAGGCGCGGACCGTGTCGGGCGAAAGGTCGAAATGGGCGGGGCGGATGGCCTCGTGGGCGTCCTGCGACGTGTTCTTGTTGGAATAGCGGCGAGGACTCGCGGGGACGTAGCGCGGGCCGAAGCTCGTCTCGATCAGGCGTCGCGCCTCTGCGACGGCTTCCTCGGAGATGCGGACGGAGTCGGTGCGGATATAGGTGACGAGGGCGATGGTCCCGTGCCCGGCGACATCCACGCCTTCATAGAGCTGCTGGGCGACGCTCATCGTCTTCTTGGACGGAAAGCCGAGCCGGCGGGACGCCTCCTGCTGGAGCGTGCTCGTCGTGAACGGCGGCTGCGGTCCCGGCTTCTTCGTTCCCTTCTTGATCTTCAGGACGGAGAACGGCTTGCCCTGGACGTCGTCCAGGATGCGCTGCGCGGTTTCAACATCCTCCACGCGGGTCTTCGGGGCGACGGCTCCGTTCTTGTCGGATACCTTCGCACCCGACGGCAGTTCGCCCAGATATCTCGCCTTGAAGGTCCTCTTCCCGCCTTTCTTCGCCAGAACGGCCGTGAGGACCCAGTATTCCTCTTTGTGGAAGCTCGTGATCTCCTTCTCGCGATCGACGACCATGCGGGTCGCGACGGACTGCACGCGGCCGGCGCTCAACCCCTTGCGGACCTTCTTCCAGAGGACGGGGCTGAGTTCGTAGCCGACCAGGCGGTCGAGGATCCGGCGCGCCTGCTGGGCGTCGACCAGGTCCATGTCGATCCGGCGCGGCGAGGCGATGGCGGCCTGCACGGCGGTTTCCGTGATTTCGTTGAAGGAGATCCTGCAGGCCTTGTCGGTGGGGATCCGGAGGACTTCTGCGATATGCCACGCGATGGCTTCCCCTTCACGGTCCGGGTCGGTGGCGAGGTAGATCTCCGAAGTCTGCTCCGCTTCCTTGCGCAGTTCTGCGACGACCTTCTCCTTGCCCTCCTTGACGACGTATTGGGGCGCGTAGCTCTTCTTGACGTTGACACCGGTCTTCTTTTCGGGCAGGTCGCGGATATGGCCCACGGATGCGGTGATCCGGTAGTCCTTGCCGAGATACCGTCCAATGGTCTTGGCCTTGGCGGGAGATTCCACGATCACGAGTTTCCTGGCCATCCGTCCTCCTGCTCCGTCGTTGTCGCGGCCGCTTACGGCAGCGCCTCGTCCGGTTCGCCTCCCTTTATATCCGAATCAATCT
>CAXNDY010000123.1:0-4657 GCA_964201095.1 Saccharofermentanales bacterium | reverse complement strand
CGGAGACCGACACGGAGGAGGTCGATGCGGAGGAGGTCGGAGCTGCGGACGTGACGGAAGGCGGCCGGGTCGGCACGGCGGTGGTGGACGCCGATGCGCCGAGGCCGACGAGCCCGACTGGAACGAGCATGCGGACCATGACGACGACCCAGAGGACGTACAGGACCCGGCGCGAGAGAAAGCGACGCGCGACGGGCTGGACGATGAACAACGCGAGGGCGAGCAGCGTTCCGGCCAGCGAGAGAGACAGGAGGCGCCACACCCACTCACTCATGGCCCTTGCCCCCCTCCATCCGCCTGCGCAGCTCCTCGAGGTCTTCGGGTCCGATCTGCTTCTGGTCGTAGAGGGCGGAGATCAGGTTCGCGACCTTGCCCGAGTAGAAGGAGTCGATCAGCCGGGCGGTCTGGTACTCGCTGAAGTCGGCCTCGCTGATGCGGGCGGAATAAAGCATCACGTTGCGCTGCTCGACGGAGAGGGCGTCCTTGCCCTGGAGGCGGCGGATCAGCGTCTTGATCGTAGATGGGTTCCAGGCCGTCGACGACGAGACGCGGGTGATGATCTCGTTGCCCGTCATGGGACCTCCGTACGCCCATAGCGCGCGGAGGATCTGGAGTTCGGCTTCCGTGATGCGGTCGCAGGGGTTCGACATGCGGCACCTCCAGAAAGGGGTGGGGAAGATAAGCGGTCTACATCTGTAAATCAGTTTACATCCGTAGACCGGGAGGCGTCAAGAGGGTGCCTAGAATGTGATTCCTGCTGATAGTGTGATGAAAATCACATTATTCATATGAATCGTGTGCAAATTATCACACTATCGGCACATACCCACTCGTTCCGCCTGTTCGCTGCTTTTCACGTCCCGCCCAGACTCCGCCGCGTCGTCGCGACCACGGCTCCCGCGATGTCGGCCGTGCCGGCCGCCCGCACGGCGAGGGCGCACTCGTGCAGCGTCGTGCCCGTCGTCAGCACATCGTCGACGACGAGGATCCGCCGGCCTCGCAGGCGTTCGGGGGCGACGACGGCGAAGGCCCCGCGCAGGTTGTCGCGCCGGGCCTCCGGCGACTCCTCGAGGCTCTGCACGCGGGTCGCGCGGGTGCGGGTGAGCGCGGAGGAAAGGTCGTCGACGCGGAGCTCGCGGGCGACGGTGCGGGCGACGAGTGCCGCCTGGTTGTAGCCGCGTTCGCGGAGGCGCGTGGGGTGCAGCGGCACGGCGGCGACGGAGTCCCAGCAGAGGCCCCGCTCGGCCGAAGTGCGCCGGACGGCGTCCGCGAGGAGGAGGCCGAGGGCGTCCGCGACGTGGCCCGCTTCATGGAACTTGAGCTTCAGGACGATCTCCCGGACGGGGTCGCGGTAGAAGCACGCGCAGACGACATGCAGACCGGGCAGCGGGTCGCCGGCGAGGGGGCCGTCGAGGCAGGTGAGCCAGCGGTCGTGGGACGAGCGCAGGGGGAGCGTCGCGAGGCACGGCCGGCAGAAGCCGCGGGTGACACCCGGGTCGACCAGCGCCCCGCAGACCGCGCAGCGCGGCGGAAAGGCGGCATCGGCGATGTGCGCGGCGAGCGCGGAGAGGGCGGAGAAGAAGGGCGGAAGACCGGGAGCCGGCATCATGACCGCTTGCCGGGGCTCGGGGACGCGAGGCGCTCGGCGAGCGTGGTGTGGCGCTCGGACTGGCGCTGGTTCGACACCATGCGGGCGATGGTCGAGCGCGATCCGACGACCAGCAGCTTGCGCTTGGCGCGGGTGACGGCCGTGTACAGGAGGTTGCGGGTCATCAGCACGGGCGGCCCGGACGACAGCGCGAGCACGACGACGGGGAACTCGCTGCCCTGGCTCTTGTGCACGGTCACGGCATAGGCCGGGTCGAGTTCGTCCAGCAGCGCCCGGTCGTAGGACACCAGCCGGTCGTCGTCGAACAGCACGTCGACGCGACCGTCGTCCTCGTCCACCTCCACGACGCGGCCCATGTCCCCGTTGAACACGCCCTGACCCGTCGTGCCGGGCTGCGCGCGCAGTCGCCAGGGGATGCCGTAGTCGTTGCGCATCTGCATGACCTTGTCGCCGCTGCGGAACGCGAATCCGTGCGCCTCGACCGCGCCGTCGCCGGGTCGCGGCGGGTTCAGGGCGGACTGGAGGCGCCGGTTGAGCTCCGGTACGCCGGAATCGCCGCGCCGCATGGGCGCGAGGACCTGGACGTCGTCGAACGGGTCCATCCCGTACCGCTCCGGCAGCACCCGCGCGCATAGCCCCACCACGGCCTCGATCACATCGGCACCGGTTTCCTTGGCGACCAGCAGGAAGTCACTCTCGAAGTCCTGGCTGAACTCCGGGTTCTTCCCGTCGTGGATCAGGTGGGCGTTGTGGACGATCCGCCCGTCGCCGGACTGGCGGAAGACCTCGGTCAGCCGCGCCACGGGAAGGGTTCCGGACGAGATGACGTCGCGCAGCACGTCGCCGGGGCCGACGGAAGGGAGCTGGTCCGCGTCGCCGACGAGCACGAGTCGCGTGCCGGGGCGGACGGCGGCGAGGAGGCTGCGGAACAGGAGGATGTCGACCATTGACGTCTCGTCGACGATCAGCAGGTCGCCGTCCAGGGGGTTGTCCCGGTTGCGCCGGAAGAAGGACTCGGCGTCCGCGCCGGGGCGGAACTCGGCCTCGAGCAGGCGGTGCAGCGTCTTCGCCTCGGTGCCGGCGGCCTCGCCGAGACGGCGCGCGGCGCGTCCCGTAGGGGCGGCGAGCAGGACCGAGGCGCCGAGCCGCGCGCAGAGGGCGACCAGCACGCGCACCAGCGTGGTCTTGCCGGTGCCGGGCCCACCGGTGACGACGGCGACCTGTCCGGTCATGGCCTCGAGCACCGCCACCTTCTGCCCCTCTGCGAGCTTCGTCCCGAGTTCCTCGCAGACCTCGTCCGCCCAGCGCAGCACCGTCGCGGCGTCCAGCCCGGCGAGCCGGTGCCGCGGGCGCGCTTCGCGCAGGGCGAGCAGGCGTTCGGCCACCTCCCGCTCCGCCGCGTGGAGGCGCGGCAGGAAGATCCGGGGGCCGGGCTCGATGCGGAAGGCTGGGTCGTCGAGGATGGCCCGGTATGCGGGGTGCGCGGCGTCGAGCGTCATGTCGAGCAGCGTTCCGGTCTGGGTGAGGAGCTCCCTTTCGGGCAGATAGCAGTGGCCGAACGCCGACGCCTGGGACAGGGCGTGCAGGAACGCCGCGCGGAGGCGCGCCGGGGCATCCGCGGGCAGACCGAGGCTGCGGGCGATCCGGTCGGCGGTCGCGAATCCGATGCCGAAGACCTCCTCGGCCAGGCGGTAGGGGTCGGACTTCACGAGGTCCAGCGCACCGGCGCCGTATTGCCGGAAGATGCGCAGCGTCGTCCCCGGGCCGATGCCGAAGGAGGTGAGCAGGATCGCGAGGTCCTGGTAGACGGTCTTCTCGCGCACGTCGGCGGCGATGCGCTCGGCCTTCGCCCGTCCGATGCCGCGGACGGAGGCCACCTTGTCGGGCTCGTTGGCGAGGACGTCCAGCGTCCGCATGCCGAACTTCTGGACCAGGCGCTTCGCGGTCGCCGGGCCGATGCCCTTGATCACGCCGCTCGACAGGTACAGCAGGACGGCCGCCTCGTCGTCGGGCGGCTTCAGGGTGCATTGCGCGACGGAGAAGCGGAGGCCGTAGTCGGGGTGCTCCGTGAAGGCGCCCACGAGCACGACGGCATCGCCCACCTTGACGAACGGGAGGATGCCGACGGCCATGACGTCGTCGTCCAGAGGGCGCGTCACCGCACAGACCGTGTACCCGTTGCCTTCGTTGCGGTAGACGATCTCCTCGACCGTGCCTTCGATGCGGGTGTCAGCCGGCAGCGGCATCGCGTGCCAGCGCCTCGGCCTTGTCGGTCCTCTCCCAGGGCAGGTCGAGGTCGTTGCGGCCGAACTGCCCGTAGGCGGCCACCTGGCGGTAGATCGGGCGCAGCAGGTCGAGGTCGCGGATGATGGCGGCGGGGCGCAGGTCGAAGTGCTTCGCCACGAGCGCCTCGATCCGCTCGTCGGGGACGGTCCCCGTGCCGAACGTGTCGACGAAGACCGAGACGGGGTGCGACTTGCCGATGGCGTATGCGACCTGGATCTCGACCTTGCGGGCGAGCTTCGCGGCGACGATGTTCTTGGCGACGTAGCGGGCGGCGTACGCGGCGGAGCGGTCGACCTTGGTCGGGTCCTTGCCGGAGAAGGAGCCACCGCCATGGCGGGCCATCCCGCCGTACGTGTCGACGATGATCTTGCGGCCCGTCAGCCCCGTGTCGCTGTTGGGTCCGCCGATCACGAACCGGCCGGTCGGGTTGATGTAGAACTTCGTGTCCTGGTCCAGCAGGTGCGCCGGGATCACGGCGCGCACGACGTGCTCGATCACGTCGCGCTCGATCGTGGCGTGCTCGACCTCCGGCCCGTGCTGGGTGGAGACGACCACCGTGTCCACGCGGACGGGGTCGAGGCCGTCGTACTCGACGGTGACCTGGGCCTTGCCGTCCGGGCGCAGGTATTTCATGAGCTCCCCGGACTTGCGGACCTCGGCGAGGCGGCGGCACAGCTTGTGCGCCAGCGAGACGGGCAGCGGCATCAGTTCCGGGGTCTCGTCGCAGGCGAAGCCGAACATCATCCCCTGGTCGCCGGCGCC
>CAXNDY010000122.1:0-4679 GCA_964201095.1 Saccharofermentanales bacterium | reverse complement strand
GCCAGTGTCCTTCCGGGACATCCCATGTGAGCTTTCCGTCCTTCACGGCGCCGGTCAGGTCCACCGCCGTGCCGTCCGGTCTATACATCGCTACCGCTCCGTCCGATGCATCCCGTAACAGCCGGGTCGCGACGGCGTGGAGCAGCCGGTCATCGCCGAAGAGCTTCTCCTGCGGGTGCTGCCAGTCGAATTGGTTCAGGAAGCCGTCGACTTGGAAGGAGCACCCTGCGAGGGGGCCGGAGACCTCCAGGGATTTCTCCGCAAGGTATCTCTTCCCTTTTTCCGGGAAACGGTCCCGGATCCAGCCGTTGGCGAGGCCCGTCGGGAAATGCGCGTCGTCGAGCAGCCAGACCTTCATCCCGAGTTTCTTCGCCTCGTCGAGGATCAGGTCCATGTCGCGCCACCAGAGCGGCCCTCCGAAATCGGGGTGCGGCCTGGCCTCGATGCAGACCGCGCCGATTCCGGACCCGTGGATCCGTCGCATCTCCTCCCGCAGGACGTCTCCGTCCTCTCCATGCTGCCAGAAGAACGGCAGGATGTAGTTGCCGTTACGGTCGTCGAGCACGTCCTGCAGACGGTGGTCCATGGTCTTCCCTCCCGTGGTTCGTGGGTCGGCAGTCGCAGTTTTCGGTTCAGCGCTCGCTTCGGCCTTCGTAGTCGAACCAGTCGAACGCGGCCTCGTTGTCGCTCTTCAAGCCATTGGAGCAGGCGAAGAGGCCCAGGCAGGTGCCGATCATTCCGCCGACTTCCTCCGGGTTGATGGCGCGCCCGTCGACGTTTTCGAGGAGCGGCACAAGCGGCCCGCCCTCAGCTCCGTGGTAGAACCCGAAGTCCTGCCCGTCTGCGCGGATTTCCAGGACAAGTCCTTTGTCGGCGGTGTCGAGGTCGACCGACGCGAGTGTCTTTTCCGTCGTCCGACTGCTGAAGCCCGGCAGGTAGGGTCGGCCCTGGAGCACACAGGTGACCTGGATCAGACGCAGGACCTGACGGCCCCCCTTCAAGCTCCGTTCGAAGCGGAACTGGTGGTTGCTCGCCTGCAGGACAACCATACCGGAAGTCTCGTGTGCGCCCTGAGCCGTGAACGTCAAACGGGTGGAGATCCGGAAGGCCACGTGCTCCTGGATACGGACGACGACGCCGAGCGCCGGCGATTCCGAGAGCGGCTTTCCGGGTTCACGCCGCTTCAAGGGTAGCAGGTCCGGCGTCATGGCCCGCGGCATCAACCGAAGAACCAGTTTCCCGCCCTCTAGCGCATGGAAAGGCTCATAGGGCGTGCCAAGAAACAGCCAGTCGGGGCCGAGTGCCGAGCCGTCGAAGTCGTCGTGGATCGGCTGCACCGGAGGAACGAAGGCGGGCAGTCCTGCGTCGGGATAGGTCCATTCGACCTTGCCCGTCCCTGGACTGAAGACGGGCCAGCCGTCCTCCCAGGTCACGGGGCAGAGGAAGGTCTCGCGCCCGAGGTTCTTGTGGTAGCCGTCGATCAGGCGAGAGGCCAGCATCACTGCGTACCAGTCGCCATTCTGCGTCTGGACGAGGTCGGCGTGGCCCGTGTTTCCGATTGGGAAGAACTTCCCGAGGTGGCGGTGCGTCAGGACGGGATTGCCCTCGAAGCCGACGTAGGGCCCATCCACGGCGCGGCTGCGCGCCACGGTCACGGCATGGAAATGCTCGGTGCCGCCCTCCGCGATCAGAAGATAATACCAGCCGTCCTTCTTATAGAGGTGCGGGGCCTCCGGCGACGCGGCGCCCTTCAGCGCACCGCCCCAGAGGGTGGGACTGGGGCCCACGAGCTGCATCGTCGCGAGGTCCAGTTCCTGTAGCCAGATGACCTGAGGACCCCGGCCCCCGTCGAGCGGTGGATCCTGGCGCGTCCCGGTGATCCACGTCCTGCCGTCGTCGTCGAAGAAGAGCGACGCGTCGATGCCAGGCGCTTCGGGAAGCCAGACCGGCTCGGACCAGGGGCCGCGCGGGTCGGCCGCCGTCACGAGGAAGTTTCCGTGGCTGCTGACGTTGGTCGTGATGATGTAGAAAGTGCCCTCGTGGTGCCGGAGCGTCGGCGCCATGATGCCTGCGATGAGCGAGTCCGCCGTCACGTGGAGCTGCGAAGGTCGGTCCAGTGCGTGGCCCAGCTTCTCCCAGTGCGCCAGGTCGGTGCTGTGGAAGACCGGTATCCCTGGGAAGAGGGAGAAGCTGGACGTGATCATAAAGAAGTCGTCGCCGACCCGACAGATCGAAGGGTCCGGGTAGAAGCCGGGCAGGATCGGATTGACGATCATTTCAGGTCTCCTCTTCTCTGGGCTCGAAGCTCACCCCGCGACGAGGCAGGTGCGGTATTCCGGCTCCCGCGCATGCAGGACCGAGGCCTGGTCGGTGAGTTCCTTGAATACGGGCTGGGCCATATGGGCAAACAGTGCCTCGCGGTTCTCCCACTCCTCGACGAGCAGGATGGTGTTTCCGTCGGCGACGTCCTGGCAGACCTGATATGCCACGCAGCCCGACTCGCCCCTGGCCGCCGCGGCGAGGCGGCGGACCAGAGCGAGGAAGACGTCGGAGGTGCCGGGCTGGACGAAGCAGGTCACGATGACCTTGAGCATGTCGGACCTCCTGTCGGGAATGTCGGTCAAGCCCTCGAGGGCTTGATCAGGCGGTCGTAGTCCTTGTACTTCTGGAGCAGTCCGGGGATTTCGCTGCCGCGTGCCGCGATGATCTTCTTCTGGATGGGGCCCATGATGGCGAACTCCTCCTGGTGGTCGTAGAGTCCCTGGAGGCGAAGGCGGGAGTGGACCTGCTGCTCTTCCGGGAAGTCCACGCGGACCTTGTCCCCTTCGACGACCAGCGTACCGGTGATGCCGCACAGGGGGCATTCCACCGTCGTGGTCCCATAGCGGATGGTGATGTCGCGGTTGTGGCAGACCGGGCAGATGCCGGCATCGTCACCGAACCAGACCTTGCCGGTCTCGGAGAAGGGCTTGCCGTGCATGGAGACGACATTCGCGCCGAGCTTCTCACAACGGGCGATGAAGGCATCGTCGAGCACGGGGTTCACGCGGGTGCCCATGGCGTAGGCGTCAATCTGGTCGACCACGCGGATCTGGTGCGGGAACATGAGCAGTTCCATGCCGGCGAGGCCCATGGAGACCCAGTGGGGCGTGAAGGCGCCGCCGACGGAGATCAGACCGCCGTAGCGGGGCTTGAAGTAGCGTGGGTCGAGCAGTTCATCGCCGGTCTTGCCCGCAGCGATGCGCTTCTGGTTCTCGGTGAGGAAGCTGGCGATGTCGTGGGCCGGGCCGAAGCGGTCCGCAACGCACTTGAGCTGGCCGGTGGGGCCGAGGACGTAGACGGGCGCGGAGACGATCAGCGCGTCGCAGTCGAGGATCGCGTTCTCGACGAAGGCGTAGTCGTCCTTCAGGATGCAGGTGCTGTTTCCGCCCTTGCGCATGCTGGAGCTGCAGCCGCCGCATCCCGTGCAGGGCTTCAAGTCGAGGCCCATCATGCGGATGAACGAGACCTCCGCGCCGGCGGCCTCTGCGCCCATGAGGGCGGCTTTGAGGGACAGTTCGCTGTTCTGCATGGTTCGTCCGAAATTGAGTCCGAGTACTTTCATGGGTTTCCTCCCAGGGGATGCGAACGCCCGAGGTCCGGCGTTGCGGCCTTGTTCAACGAAGCTGGAATCGTCAGGCGTTCTGGCTGTACAGGTCGACGAGGTACTCCACGGCGTGTTCACCGGCCATACGGCCGCTGTTCAAGGCGAAGCCCATCGTGTTGCCGGGCAGGATGAAGACGTAGGAGTCGCCGAAGATCGTGCAGGCGTCGGTGCCGGCCGCGTACAGACCGGGAATCGTGTTCCAGTCGGTGTCCTGCACTTCGGTCTTGTAGTTGATCTTGATCCCGCCCAGGGTGCCGTACGCGCCGGGTGCCATGCATACGGAGTAGAAGCGTGGACCCTTCAGGGGCTTCAGGTAGCGGGCGTCCTTGTTGAAGAGCTCGTCGCGGGACTTGCAGGAGGCGTTGTACTCGGCGACGGTCTTCTTGAGGTTATCGGCGTGGATCCCCGTCTTCGCGGCCAGCTCCTCGATGCTGTCGGCGGCCACGACGTAGGGGTCGCCTGCCTTCTGGGCCGCCGCCATCTCGGCGTCGTACCCCTCGACGCTGCGGACATGCGAGACCAGGTTGAACTTGTCGACGCCGTTCTTGATGTAGTAGTTCTTGATCGAGTCGTCGATGATCGAGAAGCCGAAGCTGTTCTTCTGGGTGGTCAGCGCGTTGGAGAAGAAGGTCGTGTTGCTCATGACCTCTTCGTTCACGAAGCGCTCGCCCTGAAGATTGACCGTGAGGTTCGGCTGCTGGTGGACGGCCTTGACGGTGTTGCACTCGCTCTTGGAGGGGCTGGAGTACGCGACCTCCATATTGAAATCGGTCTTGGCCGCGCCGACTTCCCAGGCCATCTTCATGCCGTCGCCGACCACGCCGGGGATGCGGAAGCTGAACATGTTCTTGCCGTACTCGTACTGCGTGTACTGCTTGATCATCTCCGGGTTGTCGCCGAAGCCGCCCGTCGCGACGACGACGGCGCTGCAGTCGATGCGGATCTCTTCGCCGGTCTTGTCGGTCGCGAGCACGCCGACGATCCGGCCGTTCGCGCGCAGGCTCTTCTTCGCGGGCGTCTCGAGCAGGACCTG
>CAXNDY010000121.1:0-4713 GCA_964201095.1 Saccharofermentanales bacterium | reverse complement strand
AAAGCGCTGAGCGGCGGCATCGATCCGGGCTGGTCGCGCAGTCTGATCCGCGAACGCCTCCCCCGGCTTCGGGCCATGGGGATGGACCTCGAGGGGATGTTCGTCTCGCTGGACCGCCTCCAGCCGGAGGTCGGGGAACTAGCCGACTTCTGCGCCGAACTCGGCATCGCGTATGTCGTCTTCGGCTCGTCCGGCGTCGGGACGGACCTCGTGAAATGCCGCGACACCATCGAGCGTATCCTCTCGGCCGGACGGGTCCTGAAGGCGAAGGGCGTCGGGATGGTCCTTCATTGCCATGAATGGGACTTCGTGCCGATCCGGGACGAGTCCGGCGAGGAGAAGACGCTGTACGAAAGGCTGCTCGACGGATGCGAGCAAATCGGACTCCAGGCCGAACTCGATGCGGGCTGGGCGACCTATGCCGGTCTGGATGTCCCGGCACTGATCCAGAAGCTGGGCGCCCGGGTGAGGATCCTCCACATCAAGGACATCGTTCCCGGCTTCGCGGCTCAGGACCGCGGCACGATCTTCGTGCCGGCCGGTCAGGGTGTCTGCGACCACGAAGGGATCTTCGCCGCCGCCGACCGGTATGCCCCTGCGGACTTCCGCGTCGTCCTGGACCAGGACCCCTCCGAACGAGACCCTATCGCGGACAACCTCGCCTCCGCGGCCTACCTGAAGAGATTCCTCCACTAGGGAAGCATGATCACGAGGAAAGGAGAAACGCCATGAAAGTGCTCATGATCGGCGGAACGGGGAACATCAGCTCCTCCATCACCCGACTCCTGCTCGCCCGGGGCGATGACGTCTGGCTGTTCAACCGAGGGACCCATCGGGAGTTCGAGGTTCTCGGAGCGAAGTATATCGTCGGGGACCTGCGCGATCCGGACGGCATGAAGGCCGCTCTGAAAGGACTGAAGTTCGACGTCGTCGCGGACTTCTTCGCCTTCACGACCGACCAGGTCCAGCGCGACTTCGAGATCTTCAACGGCAACACGCGGCAATTCCTCTTCATCAGCTCCTGCACGGTCTACCAGAAGCCGCTCGCCACCTGGCCCATCCGCGAGGACACGCCTCTGAAGAACCCCTACAGCGAATACGCGAGGAACAAGCTGGCGTGCGAGAACACCCTGCTCGACCGCTACCGCGACAGCGATTTCCCCGTGACCATCGTGCGCCCGTCCCACACCTACGGCGAGACCAAGCTGATCGGCCCCCTGCTGTCCTGGCAGGACCCGCACTGGACCCTGGCCGACCGCATCCTGCGCGGCGCCGAAACCATCGTCCACGACAGCGGCCGCACCCTCTGGACGCTGACCCACAGCGACGATTTCGCTGCAGGGTTCGTAGGACTCATGGGTCTGCCTTCCACGATCGGGCACGCGTTCCACATCACGTCGGATGAAGTCCAGACCTGGGACCAGATCATGACGACCTTCGCCCACGCGCTCGGCGTCGAGCCCCATATCGTGCACGTCCCATCCGAATTCATCGACGAGCACTGGCCCAAGTTCAAGGGTTCCTTCGCCGGTGACAAGGGCGAGTGCCTGGTCTTCGACAATTCGAAGCTCAAGCGCTACGTGCCGGGCTTCGCCGCGAAGATCCCCTTCGCCGAGGGCATCCGCCGGTCCATCGCCTACTACCGGGCGCACACGGAAATGCAGATCGTCGACGAGAAGTACAACCTCGAATCCGACGAATTGATACGAAGGTATCGGGGACTCTAGTTCCCCGTCCGTTTTCACTCCAGTTCCCCGCACGCATTTCCGCAAGGCGTTGCATGAAGCCTACGACGCATGCTGCCTCTCGGCTCGCGCCTCGAACGCTATGCGGCAACGCCTAGCTGAAACACGTGCTCTACATATCCAGCGCGACGACCCAGGCGGCGCCGCGGGAGCGGAGGAGCCAGAGTGCAGCTGCGGTGACGAGGAGCGGGACGCCGAAGAGGATCGCGACGCCGGCGGCGAAGGGCAGCTTCCAGGCGAAGACGGGGACGATGGCGGCCGCGATGACGACGAAGGCCACGAACATCTCGTACAGCACGTTGAGGTTCTGCTTGACGGCCTTCTGCTCGTTGTCCCAGTTCAGTTTCGGCCAACGCAGGTCGAAGAGGATGCCGACGACGTTGGGCATGACGGCGCCGATCAGGGCGCCGACGAGGAGAAGCGCGACGAACCAGATGGGGGGGGCGATCAGCACGCAGACGAAAATGGTGGAGATCAACGTCGCGCAAAGGGAGAGCAGCACGCCGGTCGCGACCTTGCAGCCGATCTGCCGGGAGTAGGACATGGGGATGGTCTTCATGAACCAGGCACTGGAACCGTCGCGGGAAATCGCGGAAGCCGCGATGCCGTTGGTGGAGGAGGCGAAGACCATGAGTCCGAAGCAGACCGCCAGCGCGGGCGCGGCCATCTCCGTGCCCTCGGCGAAGACGCCGGTGCGCACGAGCGTCAGCAGCCCCTCGAGGTCCGCGTCTCCGCTGCCGCCGGCGGCGAAGGGGATCAGGAGGAAGAACGGGAACATGAAGTTCATGACCACGTTGTTCAGGAGGAAGATCGGGGTGCGGACCAGGATGCGCAGCTCCTTGCGGATGTAGGTGACGGCGGCGTCGGCGGACGCCGTGCCGCGGGCGAGCTGGGAGTCGGTGAGGCGACGGCTGCGCGAGGTCGCGGACCCGGCACCGAGCACGCCGGCGAAATAGAGGAAATGGCCGGCGAACAGGAAGAGTCCGAAGGCGGCGGCGCTGAAGAGGACGAAGAGGAGGAGATTGCCCATACTCTCCAGACTGCCGGCCGTCGCAAGGGCGGTCGCGGCGAATCCGGTGCCGGGGAACATGCTGCTCGTGATCCGGGCGATGCTTCCACCGTCCTGGCCGAGCAGCTTCGTGACGAGGTTAGGGTCCGAGAGGCCGATCAGCTTCTGCATGCCGACATTGAAGCCGAGGGCGAGGACGAGGACAAGTAGGCTGACGACGATGTTGAACACGTCGCGGTTGCGGGCGAAGGGAGTGAAGCGCATGACCGCCATGACCAGGATGGAGGCCAGCGCAAGCGGGATCACGGGCAGCAGCAGGTAGACGAGGGTCGCCACGACGTAGAAGGCGGGGCCGGCGCCGCTGCGGACGCCGTAGGTGATGTAGAGCGGGCCCGTGATCAGCAGTGCGCCGATGTATTCGTAGACGGTCGTGACGAGGAACTTCGCGCCCAGGATCTCGAAGGCGCGCAGGGGCAGGGGGAGGAGCTTCTCGACGTCGCTGGAGAAGTAGAAGATGCTGAGCACGTAGAAGACGCCGAAGAAGAAGACGACGACCGCTCCCGCGCCGGTGGCGGTGCCGAGGATGGCGGCCTGGAGGCCGAACCCCTCGAGGGCGTCGTAGAGGATGTTGGCGAAGGCGGCGAGCGAGACGGCGATGGGCGCGAAGAGCAGCGGGAACAGCAGGGCCACGGGGAATCTGCGGCGGGGGCGGACGGCCTGCAGCAGACCGTCGGGGCCGGGCTTCGGGGTGCGCATGTCGGCGCGCTTCGTGTCGCCGCCCATCCCGAGCCCGTAGGCCTTGAGCATGAGCCAGGTCAGCCGGAACATGGTCTTCATGGCTTCGAACCGTTCTCGTCGCTCGTGAGTTCGAGGAACATCTTCTCGAGCGAGGAGCCAGCCGAAGCGAAGTGGACACGCATCTCGTCGATCGTGCCGCAGAAGAGGATGCGGCCCTGGTCGATGATGGCGACCCGGTCGCAGACCTTTTCGGCGACGTCGAGGACGTGGGTGGAGAAGAACACGGTGTGGCCCTTGTCGGCATGCTGGCGCATCATCTCCTTGAGTTCGAAGGAGGAGCGCGGGTCGAGGCCGGTCATGGGCTCGTCGAGGATCCAGACGGGCGGCTCGTGCAGCAGCGCGCCGAGCAGGACCAGCTTCTGGCGCATGCCGTGGGAGTAGCTCTGGATGCGGTCGGACAGCGCCTTGGCCAGGCCGAAGCGGTCGGCGAGGGCTGCGACGCGCTCGCGGCGGAGCTCCTGCTCGACGCCGTAGAGGTCGCCGATGAAGTTCAGGTACTCGATGCCCTTGAGGCGCGGGAAGAGGTTCGGGTCGTCCGGCACGAAGCCGAAGCGCAGTTTGGCCTCGATGGGCTCCTTGACGATATCCTTCCCGTCGACGAGGATGGTGCCGGAGTCGGGGTGCAGGATGCCGGTGACCATCTTGATGGTGGTGGTCTTTCCGGCGCCGTTGGGGCCGATGAAGCCGAAGATCTCGCCGGAGCGGACCTCGAGGGTGATGCCGTCGACGGCCTTGATGCCGCCGCCGTAGGACTTGCTGACGTTCTGGATGGAGATCATGGGGGAGCCTTCCTTTCGTGTCGTGGAACGCCGATGGGGACACCAAGGGATATCGTACATCAGGGGAGGAAAGCCGTAAAGCGGATGGTATGATGAGAGCGTAAGGGGAAATCAAGTAAAAGCCCACTTTGCATGATACTTTTCATGCGCGCAATCATTTCTCTTGACCATATGGCATTTGCAAGTATAATTCTAGGCACATGGTCGTATTCATGAAATCATGAAGCCTCGCAAGAAGAAATGGAGGATGAAGTCGTGCTGAGTCTCAATCGAAGAGCAGCCGGGTACGCCTTCCTGATCGAGCGGTATGATCTGAAAGCCATCCCCCATTGGCATACCTCCTTCGTGAGTCCGACCGGAGGTCTGAAGGTCACGAAACAGG
>CAXNDY010000120.1:0-4745 GCA_964201095.1 Saccharofermentanales bacterium | reverse complement strand
GTGGGCACGACGCACTTCAAGGGGGAAGCGGGAGCGACCGGAACGGTCTCGACGGTCTTCACCACGAAGAACCACGCGGACTACTATCTCGCCTTCAGCATGAACCGGAGCGGTGCAGTCGTCCTCGACGATATCGTGGTCACGGTCATTCCGACCCCGTCCCTCACAGGCACCCAGGGCTTCGAGACCGGCAGTTTCGCGGCGGCCGGCTATACCTCGGACAGCGTCGCGGGGCCGGACCGCTCCAGCATCATCTCCGACGACGCCAGGGTGATCACGGGACAGTACTCCGTCTTCGCCGACAACGCGTCCGAGGAGTGGTACGAGTTCCTCTCCACGCGAAACGACGTTCTTCCGCTTGCCAAGTCGAGCAGCTACACCGTGAAGTTCAACTACCGCGTCGTGCGGGCGGTCGACGCCGGAAGCGCGGGCTTCCTCTTCTTCTCCCGGTCCGCGCTCGCCGGGATCTCGCGCGATGTCGGAACGACCTACTTCGCCAAGGACGCGCCGTCCGGGACTATAGGTTCCCTCGAGGTCACCTTCTCCACGATCAACTTCGCCGACTACCGTCTGGTCTGGAGCATGAACAAAGGTGGCGCCATCGTCATCGACGACGTGCAGGTCACGAAGAACCCTTGAGGGAGTTCCCGACTTCTCTTCGTCGGAACCTCCCCTACGGCAGGTCTCTCAGGAAGTGCTCGGTTTCGACCCAGGTCGGGATCGAATCGGCCGCCCCGGCTCTGGAAACGCAGAGGGCCGCGGCGGCCGTCGCATAGAGCAGGCACGACTCGGTCGGCAGTCCTCGCACGACCGCGCCGAGGAAGAACCCTGTGAAGGTATCGCCCGCCGCCGTCGTGTCCACGACCTCGACGTCGAAGATCCCATGGCGCAGCTTGCGGTCGTGGTCGCCATAGAGGACACCGTTCTGACCGAGCGTCAGGACGACCTGGAGCTCAGGGGAGTATTGAAGCAGCGCATCCACGATGCGGTCGGGCTCGTTCTCGCCCGTCAGCCTTTCCCCTTCGATCTCGTTCAGGATCAGGTAGCGGACCTGATCCAGCGGATACGTGAAGATGCCTTCATCGGCCGGGGAGGGGTTCAGGCAGATCCGCATCCCGCGTGCGGTCGCGCATTCCATGATGTAGGAAATCTCGGAGATCTCGTTCTGGAGCACAAGCAGGTCGCCGTTCTCGAAGCCGTCGAGGACGCGGTCCACGTGTGCGCGGTCGACCGTGCGGTTGGCGCCGCCGTGGAGCAGGATGCCGTTCTGGCCGTGCTTGTCGACCTGGATGACGGCATTGCCCGTCGGCGTCTCCACGGTCTCGATGAACCGGACATCGATGCCGGACGACTTCAGCATGTCCAGCAGCGAGCCTCCGTCCGGTCCGATCCGACCGGCATGGTAGGCCTCGCAGCCCGTGCGCCCGAGCGCGATGGACTGGTTCAAGCCCTTCCCACCGCAGTGGATGTGCATCGCGGAGGACGAAATGGTTTCACCGGGCTGTACGAAGTGGTCGACCTGGTAGACGAAATCGAGGTTCAAGGACCCGAAAACCAGGATCTTCATGGGTGCATCTCCGTCAGCTGGCCAGCGCGACGTACTCGATGGAGGTCACGTGGTCGTCCTCGAGCAGGAAGGAGAGGTTCATCTTCGCGGACGCGGACGCGTACTTGTAGAGGCCGAGGTTCTGCTCGTACTGGTCGCCGTAGGCCTTGACGACGTCCGCGAGGGTGGCGTTCATGAAGACGCCTTCCGGGGTCGCGACGCTGTCATCGAGGATCAGGACGGAGGCGATGTGGTCGACCTTGTCGAGCTCATAGGTGGTCACCTTGAAGCCGGAGAAGACGTAGGACCTCTCCATGCCCTGGAAGGCGCAGCTCTCGGCCTCGAAGTACTCCTTGGGCGTTCCGAGGGCGGCGAGGACCGGCGCGGCTTCGGCGTGCATGGCGATGGTGGTGCCCTTGACCGTGAACACGAACCCCTGGTCCGCGACGGCGGGGGTGGCGGTGGGGTTGCCGGAGCTCGTGGGCACTGCGGTGGGGCTGGCGCTGCAGCCGGCCAAAAGGAGTGTCAGAGCGAAAAGGAGAATCAGGGTTCTCTTCATGGTGCGGTTCCTTTCTGGTTCGAGGGCCAGTGGCGATGGACCCATTATACCGTGACGCGGGGTGCGCTGTCATGGAGGGCCTGTGGAGACGGCTACGGCGCGGGCTGGGCGCCGATGCCGAGGAGGTGGCCGTACTGGGCCAGTTCCGCAAGCTGTCGTTCGCGCATGGCGTCGTAGAAGGCGGTCTTTTCGGCGTAGACGGCCGCGAGGGCGGCATCGCCGCGGTGGTCGGGCACGGCGTAGTCGTCCCGCAGGATCCGGCCGAAGTAGGTCGACAGCTTCTCGACCCCGGACAGGTTCAGGTGCAGACCGGCGTCGTAGGTATCGGTCTGGAAGTCGATTCCGATCTCGTCCTTGGCCGCAACGGAGAGGGCAAGGAAATTGTAGTAGCGCAGGTCGTGGGCGGCGGCGTAGTCGACCATCTGCCGGTCCCACTCGGGGTACCAGTAGGGGTAGATGGTCGGCGCCTTGTTGAGGATCAACTCCACGCCCTTTTCCTTGCACAGCCGGGTGATGCGGTCGAGATAGGCGTAGGCGTTGGCGCCGAACCGGTAGTCCGGGAGCTTCTTGCCGATCGGAATGGTGGTGACGGGCTTCACGTCGACGCGCATGTAGTAGCCGTTGTGGAAGAGCTTCGGCCGGCTGAACAGGTATCGGAAGTCGTCCGCGGTCAGCTCGCTCCAGCGGGAATGGAAGCGCAGCAGCGGGAAGACGTAGTCGAGGAAGTGTTCGTCCGGCATCATGGAGGCCCGGATGCCGTTGACCTTGGCGGTCGACCAGCGCATGCCGTCGAGGGTCATGCGGTTGTAGGCCTCCTTCTGGGGCTCGTCGTACTTCATGGCGATCAGGCTGAGGACCACGACCCTTGGCTTCTCGCGCGCCAGGGTCTCCTCGAGCAGCGCGTAGGACTGCCACATGAGCTGCTGGGCGCTGCCCCGGACATAGCTCGTGATGCCGTAATCGTTCCACAGGGTGATGGGCGAGAAGGTCTCGTAGGCCTCGCAGTCGCCGATGAAGATCACGTCGTGCGGCGTCGTCTCGGCATAGTACTCGCCGGTCAGCGAGCCCTCGACGATGCCCGAGGTGTACTTGGGCACCACGAGGGCCTGCACGGCGGCCAGCGTGCCGACCATCAGCACGGCCGCGAGGATTTTCGTCAGGATGGAACCGATCTTCATTCCGTTCTCCTTGGTCAGAACTGGTTGTAGATGAACTGGGTCGCATCATACCCCATGCCGTAGGCCCCGAGGAGGAGCACGGCGAGAAGCATGAGGAACGGCAGGGCATAGCGCAGGAAGACGGGCTGGCGCTCCAACCGCTCGCGGAAGTCGCCGCCCCGGTCGCGCAGCACGCGGCTCGCGAACAGCACGATGAGTCCTCCGGCCAGCACCCCGTAGTCCACGACGGTGAGCCCGAGGGCCATGGCGTTCCAGTCGAACAGTTTCTGGTAGTTGAAGGTCGTGAACATCGTGCCGAACATCTGGAAAGTCAGGGGGACGTCGCGGTAGAGGTCGAAGAGGCGGATCGAGCTCATGAGCAGGACCGTTCGCACGACCTCGAAGGCGCCGTAGGCCGCCCTTTCCTTCCAGTGGAACCGGCCGTGGAAGCGCGCATAGAGGGGCTCGAACTCCTGGGAGACGATGATGACGAGGCCGTTCAGGACGCCCCAGACGATGAAGTTCCAGCTGCTGCCGTGCCAGATGCCGGTGGCGAACCACGTCACGAGCGTCGCGATGTAGACGGGAATCCGCTTGCCGAGGGCGTCGCCGAGGCGCTGCCGCGAGTAGCGGGAGAGCTTGAGCATGGCCTTGGAGACGGAGAGCGGATAGAAGATGTAGTCCTTGAACCAGGTGCCCATGGTGATGTGCCACCGGCGCCAGTAGTCCGTGATGTTCTTCGACAGGAACGGCGCGTTGAAGTTCTCGGCGACCTTGATGCCGAGCATCTCCGCGATGCCGATGGTGATGTCGATGCCGCCCGTGAAGTCGGCGTAGAGCTGCAGCGCGTAGAAGAGCATCCCGACGAGGACGTAGACGCCCCTGTGGTCGTCCGGCGCCTTGATGATGGTGTTGACGGCGACGAGGATGCGGTCCGCGATCACGAGCTTCTTGAAGAAGCCCCACAGGACGCGCTGGAGGCCGAATTTCACGTTCCGCCAGTCATAGCGGTGCTCTGAGTACAGCGAGGGCGACAGCTCGTCGTAGCGGCTGATGGGGCCTTGTATGAGCTGCGGGAAGAACGAGACGAAGAGCGCGAGCCGGAAGACGTTGGCCTCGGGAGGGTGCTTGCCGCGGTGGACGTCGATGAGGTAGGCCATGGTCTTGAAGGTGTAGAACGATATCCCCAGGGGAAGGGCGATGGCGAGGAACGTGAGATGCGTGGGTGAACCGACCGTCTCGAACAGCAGGTTCAGGTTCGCGATCGTGAAGTTGGTGTACTTGACCACGGCGAGGATGCCGAAGTTGAGCAGGAGCCCGGCGAAGAGCCAGCGCCGCTGCTTCGCCTTGACGGCGGCCTTGAAGCCCTTGCGGTCCTCCTTGGTCATCCCCTCCCGGTTCGCGTCCAGATGCGCGGCCTGCCCATTCGCGAGGCGCCCGATCCGGTCGGCGGCGAAATAGGTCGTGAGGGTGGTCACCGAGA